>JAUSIH010000071.1 GCA_030648205.1 Dehalococcoidia bacterium
TCGGCGTCGCCCTTATCATCGGAGCGTTCGTGGGCATCGCCGCTTTCCTGGGGTCGCTCATGAACTGGAACTTCATGATGGCCGGCTCCGCGAGCACGAATCCGATGCTCTTCGCCGTGGCCACGTTCCTGGTCCTGGCATGGAAGGTTGCGGGCCGCTGGGGCGCGGACCGCTGGCTGCTTCCGGCCCTGGGGACTCCCTGGGGACCTGGCAAGGTCTTCGGGAAGGGCAAGCAGACATCGCCGGGCAGGCCGCAGGAGCAGGCCGTCGGCTGACACGAATTATCCGTCTGAGTGGGCCTTAAGGCCCGGTCTCGCAAACGCCTGGGAGGGTTTCCGTACAACGAGGGGGTACACCATGACACCGGCACGTAGGCCATCGGCTATAAGAACGCGAGAGGGACGGCGTGTGTTACACCGGCCGTCCCTTCTTTTTTTGCCTCTCGGAGTGTTCAGACCAAAGGCCTGCCATCACTGGCAAACAAGTCACGGGCATTTGTCTGCGAAGGCAGACCAGACGAAACCGGATCAAAACTGTTGCAGGAGGTGACGTCAACAGGGCATAACCGTGCATGTGCAAGGCCACGGGTCAGACAGCTTCTCAATCAAACGGACTACAGGAGGTGTATATGTCGCGCAAAAAGGGCTTCTGGAGAGTCGCTGGGGTAGTCGTGCCGTCCGCGCTTCTGATACTATCCATAGCCGCTTGTTCCGGAGTCGCTCAGGCAGAGTACGACGCCGTGAAGCAGCAGGTCGCGGCTGAACAAAAGAAAGCGGCGGACCTGCAGGGTCAGTTGACGGCGGCAACGCAACAGACCGGCGCGAGTGCCCAGCAGGTCAAGGCCCTTCAGGAGCAGGTCGCCAAGCTTGAAACGCAGGCGAAGGCGTTCAAGGGAGCTCTCGTCGCCGCCGTCGAAGCAAAACCGATTGTCAGGCCGCCTCCCACCCCCGGACCAAGCCCGACGCCAAGGCCGATTCCCGCCGCGGAGTACACCAAGCTGGCCTTCTACGTTGACACCACGACGGGGAACCCCACTGAGTTCAACATCGGCTCCACAAAATCCTGCCTGAAAACGGGCAACTTCAAGCGTGGTATGCGGGTTGTCTTCCGCGCGACCATTACGGACACCTCAACCGGAAAGGTCCTTCAGAAGGCGGATGTCGCGAAGGCTGTCGTGAAGCTGCCGGATGGCAAGGAACTGCCGATGAGCTGGGGCCCACACGGAAGCACAGAAGTAATATGGATCTGGGTGACTGGCTGGACGATCCCGCCGGACTATCCTCTGGGCGTCGTGAAGTACACCGTTGAGGCGACGACCACGGACGGCAAGTCGGCCACGTTCAGAGAGATAGCTCCTGACGGCACAAACAGCGCTCTGACGGTCATCGAATAGCAGCGCTCTAGTCCAGGGGAGGCCTCCCGGGGTCCCGCCGGACCTCCCCTGGACTCAGGAAAGGAGTCGCACGCCGTTGAAACGGCTTTGAGCAGGTAAAGAAAGGGGGGACCTTTGATGATCGCACATGGTTCCCTGGGGATTCTACTGCTTCGAGCAGCACTCAGTATCGTCGCTGGAAGCATTCTGGTCATATCGTCCGCCTGCGTCACATCACCGTCTCCCGCCCAGCCACCGGCAGCCACATCCTCGTCAGCGCTGTCAGCCGCTGTTCCCCCCGGCGCTCCCGCGGCGCCAGCGCCCGCTCCGAGCGTTCCCGTCAAGCCGGCCAAGACGACTCCGGAGGTCGGCCCGGTGGGCACCGCCATTACCATGACCGCGGAGGGCCTGACGCCCGGCCAGGACGTGGAGTTCCAGTGGGCCACCGCGAACGGCTCATTCGCGATCAAGACTGATGCGGGCGCCGTCAAGTACGAGCAGCGCGTCTTCAAGCCCAGACGGATTCCGCTGGGCCGCGCCACGGTGGACGCGCAGGGCAAGGCGACGGCGACGTTCGCCGCGCCGGACGACTTCGGGGAGGTGCACGAGATATACGCCGTCGCCGCGGGCCAGGACGTGGCGCAGGGCGGGTTCCGCACCCTTCGCTACGCGACCATCAGCCCCACCGAAGGCCCGGTGGGCACGCCCATCACCATCACTGTCACGGGCATGGGATGGAAGCCCTTCGAGCACTCCATGGGCGTGCTGTACGACAACAAGTATGGCGGTTATATGTCCGCCGTGACCACGGGCGGCAAGGCGGTCTTCCAAATTCGCGCCGCCGGCCCGCCCGGCCAGCACACCATCCGCCTGCACAGCGCAGGCAAGTCCATTCCTTACATCAACATCCAGCAATCGCCGTTTTCGTACCTCCCGCAGTTCGACTTCGTGTTCACGGTCACGGACGACAAGGGGCCTCCGCCCGACAGCGTGGACAAGATTGACGGCTCCCGCGTCGCCGTCGCCAACGCGATTGTCCCGGGCGCCATCGCGAAGAAGACATCGGTAGCGTCAGGCATGACTGCCACGCTGGAGCCTGCGGCGGGCGCCGCGCTCTCCAAAGCCACGCTAAGGGCGCAGGGTCTTCCGCCCAACGTGCAGCTTGACCTTCTGTGGCTGACCGTTCAGAGCAGCCCGAATGCGCCTGCAAGCTGGACGCCGACGACCACCACGCTCACGAAAGTGACGACGACCCCCGACGGCGCGCTGACCGTCGACGTTCAGATCCCGGACGATGTGGGAGGGTGGCACGCGGTCCGGCTCGCGGCAGGCAAGGACACCATCGCGGAAGCGCCGTTCTACGTGGAGCGCAGCGTTGTCTCCGTCACCCCTCGTCGGGTCAGGATGGGCGATACCTTCACAATCAAAATCAAGGGCGCCGGATGGACGGAGCTGGACAACGGCGTGGCCGTGACGTACGACAATGCCTACATCGGCAACGCCATCGCTCAGGATGGAAGCGGGGACATCACATTGAGGCTGACCGCCACAGGCGGGAGCGGCACGCACCTGATTGACGTCTATCCAATGCTGCAAAGCGGCAAGGACAAGACCTGGTGGGGGTACCGCCTGCCGTTCCTCACCTTCGCGCAGGACTTCCCGGGTATGCAGCTCGGATACCGCCTGTCAGCGTTCCGCCTGGCGATAGAAGTGACCGAGTAAGGAGCCGAGCCATGAGACCGACAAAAGCTCTTGGAACATCAGGCAAGGCTGTCTCGTACCTCGCGCTCATTGGTCTGCTCGGCTTGAGCCTGGTCACGGGCGCCGCCGCGCCGCTCAGCGTCGCGCGCGATGATCAACAGGGCACGAACCCGTCGCGGAGCGCCGTCACTCTGAGCCCGGCGCGCGGGCCCATCGGCTCCATAACGACGTTGCGCGGCAGCGGCTTCGCCGCGAACGCGGCCCTGGACGTCCTCTGGCAGGATTGGAACGGTTCCTGGGACGCCAGAGGCGGCGGATTCAAGGCGCGCGAGTACAAGGAGCAGATGGTCCCGCTAACGCAGGTCCGAGCGGACGCATCCGGCGCGTTTGAGGCGCGGATTCAGGTACCCCAGGGGTTTGGTTTCAACCACGAGATCGTCGTGGCGCAGGGCGGAGAGCGGCGCGCCACGTCCGCATTCTTCGTCGAGATGCAGGCGCGGATGGCGCCGCAGAGCGGCCCGCCCGGCGTGCCCATCACCATCGAGTTGAAGGGGGTCGGCGTACAGCCCCGGGAACGCGACTGGGTCGTGCTCTACGACAACCAGTTCGCGGGCTGGATGTCCGCGGTCACGACGAAGGGAACGGCCACGGGCGTCATCACGGCCACGGGCGCACCCGGCAGGCACATCCTGGAGGTCTTCCAGGGGCCGTACTTCCCGGACCTGAACGCGGCGCACTCGCCGGACCCCACTCGACCGACGTGGACGTTCGAGTTCACGGTGACGGACGGACAGGCGATACTGCCGCCTCCTCCAGAGCAGCAGGGGCCGAAGCCCATCGCGGGGGAGCCGCCGAGAGACGCGAAAGGGCCGTTCATCTGGCTTGACCCGGCGAGCGGCTTCGTGGGGATGGATGTGACTGTCCGTGGAAGCGGACTTCCCGCGAACACCAATGTGCGACTGGACTGGCTGACGCAGTTCGGGCCTGACCCGGTGGTGGCGGGCGGCGTCCGTGCAAACGCGACCTTCCCGGTGGTGACGGGCAGGACCGCCGCTGACGGGACTCTGCAAGCGACGTTCAAGGTACCGGAGGATGTCGGGCGCGTCCATCCCGTCGTGCTCAAGTCGGGCGAGCAGTCGCTGGCGACCGGAGAGTTCAACGTACGTCCCAAGGCCAACTTCATCACGCCTGCAAGCGGGCCGGTCGGCACCGACATCACCATCAACCTGAAGGGCGTGGACGACACCGATACCGGCAAGATTTTCATCATCACCTACGACAACGCCTGGACGGGCTACGCCTGCTCCGTCACCAGTCAGGGTGACATAACAATCCACATCCCTGCGTCCGGCAAGCCCGGCTGGCACTTCATCAATCTGTACCCGGGCATGTACGAGCCGGTGGGCGGCCAGGGCATGTTCAACTACGGCGTGTACGACAACATGGAGGAGTTCTACATCTTCCGCGTTCCCCAGCTCACATATCTGGATGACCACCCGAACGAAAAGGACATTCCCGCGTTCCGGTTCGCGTTCCTCGTGACGGGTGAGACGAAGTAATGCGCGCGAGCAAGTCGAGATTCACCGTGCTGCTTGGCCTCGTGGCGATGGCTGTGGCGATGGCTGTGGTGCTGGCCGCCTGCGAAGCCACCAGCGGGTTCGCCGCCCTGGCCGCGCAGCCGGGCGCGTCCGTGCCAACGCCTGACATCGCGCTTGTGGGCACGGGAAGAAACGCGGCCCTGCGCTACGGCTGCCTGGGGTGCCATTCGCTGGATGGAAGCTCGCTGTCGGGCCCCACGTGGAAAGGCCTGTACGGTCGGGAGCTTGCGTTCACGGACGGCACGCGGGCTGTGGCGAACGACAAGTACCTTGACGAGGCCATTAAAGACCCGCTGGCGCGCGTGATCCAGGGATACGCGCCAGTCATGCCACCCAAAATGCCTGTCTCGGACGAGGAGGTGAGAGCCATTATCGCATTCATCAAGAGCGTGAAATGACGGCGTGGCACTCCAACGTCTGAAGTATCGGCCCCAACCACGCCGTGTGCCGAGCGCTCGGCGACCACGATAGGGAATCGCCGGCGTCCCAACGTCAATCAATAGGAGGCGCCTCCATGCCCACCCGTCACATCATCGCAGCGCTCGTCGTCGTAGTAGCGGCGCTGTTCACCATCCGGTGCGGCAGTTCGTACTCCGAACCGTGGATGGAGACTACCGTTCCAGAGCCCGCGCCCACGGCGGCTCCAGAGGTTGCTGCTGCTCCATCGTCCACCAGCGCACTGGTCGTGTCTGCGGCCACAGAGGGCGCTTCGTCCGCCGAAGTGTACCCCAGGTGGGAACGGGCGCAGGTGGATTTCAATCCGGGCGCCCTCAATCCCACCGGTGGAAATATTTCGGCGACTATCAAAACTCAGGACAAAGAAGCTCCCGCAATTACCTCGGTTACCTTCATATTGACCAGGCAGGGCGGCGTGACTGAAGAGAAGGCTGCCACGTCCTGCGGGACGACAACCCAGTCCAATGTTGTGTCCCGTTGCTGGGAGGTGACGTTCACCATCCCGGCGAATTCGGGGTCCACTCCGCAGGAATACAAGGTGACCGGCTCATCGCCGTCAATTGCGTCCGCTCAAAGCGGTGCCTTCACGATCCCGGCGCCGAATGCATCAAAGAGCTGCACGGGGATAAGCGTAGACTTCAATTAGGCCCTGGGTCTAAGATTCCCTTAGGCCACCTGTGCGACACAGATAGACACGAGACGCCTTCAGGTCTTGAGGAAGGGAAAGCGCGTCGCTGTGTGCTCTGCTGCTGGAAGAGACGGCCGCGTTTGCACGGCTCCATTGATGCGATCCACTCGCCGTCGGCCTGGACGGCCAGCAGGTGCAAACCAGACGCACTAGCCACTTTATCTGGTCGGTCAGACGGTCTGCCTGCGTCGGCGGGGAGAGGGGGAGAGAGGGATGGTGCGCTTGGTGGGGCTCGAACCCACGACCTCAGCCTTCGCAGGGCTGCGCTCTATCCAGCTGAGCTACAAGCGCGCTGTCTGCCGGGGAAAACCGGCCCGGCTATGTGGGGGGATGGTGCCGAAGGAGGGATTTGAACCCACACGGTCGTAATGACCACTGCGCCCTGAACGCAGCGCGTCTGCCAGTTCCGCCACTTCGGCATGTGCCTATTCGGTTGACCATCGTGGTGGGCGCTGCAGGACTTGAACCTGCGACTTCTTGCGTGTGAAGCAAGCGCTCTAACCACTGAGCTAAGCGCCCGAAAGTGATTGCCGTCGGGTGTACTTGGTGGCAACGGCAGGATTCGGACCTGCGACATGGCGCTTATGAAGCGCCCGCTCTAACCGCTGAGCTACGTTGCCAGTTCAATTGAACTCTGTGCAACTATAGCATGAGCATATCCCTCTGTCAAACGTGGCGGCATGCTGGCACAGCTAGGCGTCCGCTAGACCCGTCGTTCCGTCTCTCTGTCCGTTATGGTATCATCGGAACGTTGCGGAAGGAGGAAGGGACGGCATGGACTCATCCACTCTGATCAACTTCGCTGCCCTCATCATCTGTCTGGCCCTCTCCGCGTTCTTCTCCAGCTCGGAGACGGCCTTCATGTCCCTGTCACGGGTGCGCCTGCGCCACCTGGTGGACGAAGGCGCCGCCGGCGCGATGCGCGTCTTCCGCATGGTGGAAAACACCGACCGCTTCCTGATAACGATCCTGGTGGGCAACACCCTGGTGAACACCGCAATGGCGGCGGTGGGCACCGTCATTGCCGTGTCCCTGTTCGGGCCGGACCGCGGCGTGCTCATCGCCACGGTCGCCGTCACCATCGTCGTGGTTGTGTTCGGAGAGGTGTTCCCGAAGGTCATGGGCGCGCGACACGCGGAGCGCTTGGCGCTGGTCAACGTCGTGCCGCTGGAGGTAGCGGAAAAGGCGCTCTACCCCATAACCTGGCTTCTCCACAAGCTGATATGGGCCGTGGCGGGCCCTTCCGTCAAGCGAAAGCCGGCGCTGGTCAGCGCGGGCGAGCTCCGTGCGGCCATCGCGATGGGCCGCGAGGGTGGCGCCGTGGAGCACACCGAGGCGGAGATGCTGCACGCCATCCTGGAGTTTCGCGATCGACAGGTGCGAGAGATAATGACGCCCCGGAACGAAATCGTCCCGGTGGAAGAAGGCACTCCTCTTCAGGAATTCCTTGCCCTTTATAAGACGTGCGCTCATACGCGGTTCCCCGTTTACGAGGGCAGCCTGGATAACATCACAGGCATCCTTTCGGTCAAGGATGTGCTGCGCGTCATGGCGGAGCAGAAGCTGACGCCGGACAGCCCCGTGACGCGTCTCGTCAAGCCGACGTACTTCGTTCCGGAGACCAAGCAGGTCACGCACCTTTTTCAGGAGATGCGCGCCCGCGGAACGTCCATGGCGATCGTAGTGGACGAGTTCGGCGGCGTCGCGGGCCTGCTTTCCGTGACGCAGCTTGTGGAGGAGATCGTCGGCCCGCTGGGCGACGGGCAGCTCGAACCCGAGTTTAAGGCCATTGACGACAAGACCTTCCAGATAGACGGCGGCATGCGCATAGACGAGGCGAATGAGCAGCTCGGCCTTGGCCTGCCGGAAGGCGACTATGAGACGGTGGCCGGATTTGTCATGGCCCTGCTGGGGCACGTGCCCCAGCAGGGCGAGCAGCTCCGCCACGGCAGCTTAAAGCTGGTGGTCACCCAGATGAACGGTGTGAAAATCCAAAAGGTGCTCGTCACCCGTTCTTCGTAGTGTAGTGCTTCCAACGCTTCGTTACGGAAGGGGTTCGTCCGGAATGTCCGGCACGAGGGAGCCAGAGGGGGCGGAGCCCCGTAGCCTGTCCTGATCCTTCCCTGGAAGGACGAAGGGCTCACCATGAACGGAAGAACCACCGCTCACTCTGAGCTTGTCGAAGGGTGAGCAGGCATTTTGGAATGACTTCTAGCAGCCCCGCCATCACTTGAAAGCCTGGCAAAGGGAAACAAGATGCCTGTACAGCGTTTGCGCGTGACCTACCGGCGCGAGGGGCCGCTGAAGTTCCTGTCCCTTCTGGACATGCAACGGCTCTGGGTGCGCGCGTTTCGGCGCGCCGACGTGCCCCTGGCCTACACCGAGGGGTTCTCTCCGCGGCCCCGGTTCTCCTTCGCCGCCGCGCTGCCCGTAGGCGTAACCGGCGAGGCGGAGTTGATGGACGTGTACCTGACACGGCGCATAGCCCCGTTCTTCTTCGCGCGCGCCGTCAATCGCACGTTGCCACAAGGGGTGGAGGTCATCCACGGCGAGGACGTGGATGTCAACCTGCCCTCGCTCCAGGCGCTCACGCGGTCGGCGGAGTACCGCGTCATCCTGGAAACGGGCGCGGCGCGCGAGGCGGTGGAGGACGTCGTGCGACGACTCCTTGCGCGGTCCTCGCTGCCCTGGGAGCAGAAACGCGAAGGGTCGGTGCGACACTACGATCTCCGGCCTCTGGTTGAAGACGTGCGGGTAGAGGATGTCGCGGGAGGCAGGGCTGTCCTGTTCATGCGCTTGAAGATGGACATGTCCGGCGCAGGCCGAGCGGAGCAGGTGACGGCGGCGCTTGGTTTCGCCGAGCCTCCGCTGGCGGTGCATCGCGTTCGGCTCATTCTGGCGAGGCCCGTGGAAGTGCTCGCCGCCCGGCATGCTGCTCCCATGCCGTCCTCTCCTCGTGCCGCCGGCGGGCCGGACGACCCGCGGGACGATGTCGTAGGGGCGGACCCATGTGTCCGCCCTGATGTCCGCGGCGTGACCGACGCGCCATGAGCGCGCCGGAGCAGCACACGGGGCTGGACCCCGCGCGGCAGCGCAAGGCGCGGGCCTATGGCAAGGCCAGCCGGTTGTTTTTCTTCCTGGACCTGGCCCTGGCTTTCGCGTACCTGGTTGCCGCCGTTGCGCTGAATGTCGGCGGCGCGCTTCGGGACCAGGTGCCCGCGCCGGCGCCCATACTTGCCGCGCTGGCGTTGGCTGTCCTGATCGTCGTGTACGATGCGGTAACGCTGCCCCTGCGCGTTTACGTCGACTATCTTTTGCCCCTGCGCTACGGCCTGCTGACCCAGAGCTTTAGCGGGTGGCTTCTTGATATGGCGAAACGCGCGGGCCTGACGCTTCTATTGGGCGGCGCGCTCCTGGGCGTGCTCTACGTCCTGCTGGAGCTTGCGCCTGGCTACTGGTGGCTGCTGGCGACGCTGGCCTTCGTGCTGGTCTCCATCTGCATGGCTGTGCTGCTTCCCCTGGTCATCGTCCCTCTGTTCTACAAACAGAAACCTCTTGAGGATGGGGAGTTGCGCACGCGTCTGGAGCGCATGGCGGAACGTGCAAAGGCGCGGGTGGCGGGCGTGTTCACCATTGACGTAAGCGCGAAGGGCACGGTGGCGAACGCCGCGCTCATGGGCATGGGCCGTACCCGGCGCATCGTCCTCACCGACACCATGCTCCAGACGTACACCGCCGACGAGATTGAGGCGGTCATGGCCCACGAGATGGGCCACCACGCCCTGGGGCACATTCCGTGGGGAATCGCCGCCCAGGGGGCGCTCGTGGTGGCGCAGCTTTATGCGGCCCACGTCGTCGCGGCGCGCCTGTTCCCCGCCTTCGGCTACCGCGACCTGTCGGACGTGGCGGGGCTGCCTGTTCTGCTGCTCGTCCTTGCCGTTGCGGGCGCGCTGGGCGTGCCCGTCACCAGCCTCCTGAGCCGCCGGTTCGAGCGCGCCGCCGACCGCTTTGCCCTGGAGCAGACGCGCGCGCCCATCCCCTTCATGAGCGCCATGACCAGGCTCACGGACCAGAACCTGAGCGAATCCGACCCGCCGCGCTGGCTGCACCTGCTGATCGGCTCTCACCCCACGTACCGCGAGCGCGTCCGAATGGCGGAGGCCTGCGCGCCGGAGGATGCGGGCGCCGCAGCGCGCGCGCACGGCGAAGTCCCGCCCGTGAAGGTATGACTGTGCTGCTTTATCTTGTCCGCCACGGCCAGACGGACTGGAACCGCCTCCATCGCATCCAGGGCCACAGCGATACTCCGCTGAACGAGACGGGGCGCGCGCAGGCGCAGGCTCTTGCGCGCACCTTCGCCGAGAAGCCGCTGAGCGCTGTTTACTCCAGCCCGTTGCGCCGCGCCCGCGACACCGCCGAAGCCATCGCGCGCGTGCACCGCAGTCCCGATGAATCGGGACGGCACGGGCTGTCCGTCCGGACACTGGATGAACTTAAGGAACTGCAAGTGGGCGCGCTGGACGGCGTGACGCTCACCGAGATGCGGGAGCGGTACGGCGACTTTCTGGCGCGCTGGCGGCGGGATGCGTCGGTGCGCCTGCCCGGAGGCGGCGAGACGCTGGTGGAGTTGCAGGCGCGTGCATGGCCCGCGATCCAGCGCATCGGCCAGGTGCATGCTGGCGAGCAGGTGGCGGTCGTGACCCACAGCTTCCTCATGCAGGTGGTGATCAGCGCGGTCCTGGGCCTTCCCCTGGACCATTTCCGGCGTGTGCGCGTGAGCGAGGGAGGAGTCAGCACCGTGGAGTTCTCTTCAGACAGCAGGCCGCGGCTGGTGGCCATGAACGACTGCTGTCACCTGTCGGTCGGCGCGAGGAGCGGCTATGTCTTCTAGAACCCGTTCCAAAATTCGGCTTCATGGTTCGACAAAGCCTGCCCTGAGCGAAGCCGAAGGGCTCACCATGAACGGAAAAACCACCGCTCACCCTGAGCTTGTCGAAGGGTGAGCAGGCATTTTGAAATGACTTCTAGGACTACGTCCAGCGGCCTCCCGCGCGTGGTCAGGGCCTTTGCGGAGACCCACGGACTTGCGGGCCGTGCCCTCGCGGAGCGGGGCCGTGCCGGGCCGCTGGTGGTGGGCGTTTCCGGCGGGCCGGACTCGGTCTGTTTGCTACACATCCTGGCCTCGCTGCAACGGAAGCTGGGGCTGAGCCTCCACGTGGCCCACCTGGACCACGGCCTGCGCGGCGCGGAGGCGGAGGCCGACGCCGCGTACGTCGCCCGCCTGACCGCCGACATGGGCGTGCCCGCTACAGTGGAGAAACGCGACGTCAGTGCCTACCGGCGGGGGCGCAAAGGACTATCGCTGGAGATGGCCGCGCGCGAGGTGCGCTACGCCTTCTTCGCGGACGTCATGCGCGCGCAGGGCGCCTCCACGCTTGCCCTGGCGCATACCGCCGCTGACCAGGCGGAGACCGTCCTGCTCCACGTCCTGCGCGGGTCGGGGCTTGGCGGAGTGCGCGGGCTGCGGCCCGTTGGCCCGTGGCCGCTGAGGGCGGGCGACGCATCCTGGAAGGTCGTGAGGCCCCTTCTGGACGTATCGCACGCCCAGACAGAGTCCTACTGCCGCGCTCACGCCCTGGAGCCGCGCACCGACGCCTCTAATCGTGACCTTTCCTTCTTGCGGAACCGCGTCCGGTGGGACCTCCTTCCCGTACTGCGCCGGTACAATCCGCGCATCGAGAGCGCACTGGCCCGGCTGGCCCGCGCCGCCGGCGACGACCTGGACTACATTGACGCCCGCGCCGCGGAGGCCTGGCCCGCCGTCGTTCGCCCCGACCCTCGCGGCCTGGTCGTTGATGCGCAGGGCTTCGCTGGATTGCCCGCCGCGCTCCAGCGCCATATCTGCATACGGGCGCTTGAAGAGGCGCTGGACGGCCCGCAGGGCGTCACCGCCGCCCATGTGGAGGCTATGCTGGGCGCGCTGCGGAAGTCCGTGGGCCGCTCCCTGCGCCTGCCGGACGGCCTCGTGCTTTCGGTGGAGCACGGCGGCCTCGTGCTCGGTCGACAACCAGAGTCGCGCTCACCGTTCCCGCCCCTCGCGGGGGAGCACCCGCTGCGCGTGCCCGGCGCAACGCGCCTTCCCGGCTGGCGCATCACGGCGCGAGAGATGGCGCGGGAGGAGGTGCGCAGCCTCCCGACGGGCTACCAGGCGGCCCTGGACCGCGCGGCGGCGGGCGACTCCCTCGTCGTGCGGGCGCGGCGACCGGGCGACCGCTTTCAGCCTCTCGGAATGACGGAGCCGAAAAAGCTACAGGACTGCATGGTGGACGCCAAGGTGCCGCGCCTGTGGCGCAGCCGCATTCCGCTGGTCTGTTCGGAGAGAGGCGTGCTCTGGGTCGTAGGATGGCGCATCGGCGAGCGAGTCAAGGTGACTGAAGCGACCCGCCGCGTCCTGCTGCTGGAGTTCGAGCCGGTCGGAGCGTGACCGCGAGGCAGCTTTGCACATAAACCGCCTCCGAGGGGTGACTTTTTGTGCAACTGCTCCTCACCCTGCGTTTACTATCGTCTATGTCGCTAGTAAAACACCGATATGTTGACAACGCAAGGAGATAGTCCATATGATAATGACCATTGGATATAGTGGAGGTTGGCATCATGCCAGATACGACCGTCCCTGCTTACAGGTGCGAAAGGTGTGCTCACACATGGGTGCCTCGAACGATACGCTCCCCGAAGACATGCCCCAATTGCAACAGCCCGTACTGGAACACGCCGAGGGTTAGAGAACAGAAGAAGGCTTAGTGAGCATCATTTGACGGACAGGGAGGCTCTGTGGTTGTCGAGATAGTCAGACTAACCCCGCCATCAATGCTGGACATTCCACATCAGCGCACTTGCGCATGTTCAGAAAACCATATCAGTTGTGCTAATGCGAAGGACTGGATCAAAGGGCAAATCGGCGTGTGGCAGTTCAATTACGAACAGCGCGACATGCGGGACAAGAACGTGCATCCGGCGACCTT
>JAUSIH010000072.1 GCA_030648205.1 Dehalococcoidia bacterium
AGCCGCAACAGCGTGGTCTTGCCGCATCCGCTGGGGCCGACGAGGGCCAGGGTGCTCCCTTCGGCAACCTCCAGGTCTACATCCTGGACCGCGGGGGCCTGCCCAAACCGCTTGGTCAGGCAAGTGCAGCGCACCGCTACCTTGCTCACGGTCTCGTCCTCTGCTGGCGGATGACGAAGAAGGCCATGGGGAGAGATGATACCAGAATAAGCAGGAGCGCGGGCACGGCGGCGCGGGCCAGGAAACCGCTGTCGGTGGCGGACCAGATCGTCGTCGCCAGACTCCGGAAGCCGATGGGGCTGAGCAGAAGCGTCGCGGGCAGCTCCTTCATGGTGCTCAGGAAGACCAGGGCCGCGCCCGCCAGGATGCCCGGACGAATGAGAGGCAGCGTGATCGTCGTGACGACCTGGGCAGGCGTACGTCCCAGGCTGCGGGCCGCCTCCTCCAGCCGCGGGCTCACCTGGAGCAGCGCGGTGCGGCACGTCCCTACGGCCTGTGGCAGGAACAGAATCACGTAGGCGAAAACGAGCATGGCCAGCGTCTGGTACAGCGGCGTAGCGAAGTTCGCGCCGAAAAAGACCAGCGCCAGCGCAAGGACGATGCCCGGCAGCGCAAAGCCTATGTACGTAAAGCGTTCAAGAAGCGCGCTGACGACGCCCGGGTAGCGCACCGCCAGGATGGCCACGGGCAACGCGGCGGCGATGGCAACGAGCGCCGCCAGGCCGGACGCATAGGCGGAGTTTACCGCGGCGCCCCACACGGCGCGCAGCGGCTCCCCCGCATGCAGCGCCTGGGCGAGCCAGTACAGCAGCACCGCCACGGGCATGACCAGAGCGCCCGTCACCGTCAGAGCGCAGAACGCCAGGGCGGGCCATCGCCAGCGCCCCAGCTTCACGGGCGTGGACGGGCGTTGCGTGCCCGACGAGACGCGATGGTACCGGGCACGACCGCGGAGAGAGAAATCGACGAGCAGGATGACCACGGCTGCGGCCACCAGGACAAGGGACAGAGCCGCCGCCATGGTGCGGTCCAGGGAAGTCTGGTACTGGAGATAGATCGCCCAGGTGAACGTCTCATAGCGGAGCAGAGAGACAGCGCCAAAGTCGCTCAGCGTGTACAGGGCGATCAGCAGCCCTCCGGCGGCAAGAGCCGGACGGAGCTGCGGCAGCGTCACCCGCCAAAAGGTGTCCCACCGCCCGTGTCCCAGGTTGCGCGAGACCTCCTCCAGCGCGGGGTCCAGCCCGCGCAACGCAGCCTGCAGGGCCAGGAAGGCGTAGGGAAACGCCACGAGAACAATGGTCAACAGGGCGCCGGGAAAGCCGTATATCTCCGGCAGCCGCTCGACTCCCAGGGGCGCGGCCAGCAGTTGCTGCAACATCCCTCGCGGCCCAAGCGCCGCCACCACGACAAAGCCAGCCACGTAGCTGGGAATGACCAGTGGCAGGGGCAGCAGCACCGACCAGACGCGGCGAAAAGGGATGTCTGATCGCGATGCGAGCCACGCCAGAGGCAGCGCCAGGGCCAGCGCCGCGCCCGTGACGGCGACGACGAGGGCCACCGTCCGGCCCAGCGTCTCAAAGGTGCGGAGCCTGAGCAGCAGGTCGGCGGTCTCGCCGCCGGCGCCCAGCGCGCGCATGACCAGATACGCAAGCGGTAGCGCAATGGCCACGGCCACCAAAGCCGCGGGCGCCCAGAGAGCAGCGGGCGGCGGGGGCGTGCGCAAGCCCCCGCCGCTCCGCGCGACAGCCCCCGCCGGACGGGGTGCGCCAGCTACGGAATTCACCCTTACAATATCCCCACGGCACGCAGGAGTTTGAGAGTCCCTTCCAGATCGCTCAAGCTACTGAGGTCGATGTTGGGCGTCTTGATCTGGGAGAGCGGCGTCAGATCAGAATGCATCAGCACGCCGGAGACCAGCGGATACTCGTACGGATCGCCAGGGCGGTCACCGGCGAAAAACGTCTGCGCCTTCTGCAACAGCATATAGTCGATGAACCGCTGCGCTGCCTCCGTGTTCTTCGAGGTCGAAAGGACGCCGGCACCCGCCACGTTCACCATCCCGCCCACGTCACCGGCCCGCGGGTAATAGTTCCGCGCCGGGAACGACGACCCCTTCTCCTTGAGCTGAGCATACAGATAGTAGTGATTGACGAAGCCCACATCCACCTCACCGGACGCCACCGCCAGCAGCACGGCGGTATTGTTCCGGTAGGCCTTGGGCTGATTGGCCTTGACGCCCTCCAGCCACTGACGCGTCTTCGCCTCGCCTTCCACGACCCGCATTGCCGTGACGAAGGCCTGGAACGAGCCGTTGGTCGGCGCCCAGCCAATGCGCCCCTTCCACTCCGGGTCAGTGAAACCGAGCGTGGAGTCAGGCATGTCCTTCTCCGTGAGCTTCCTGGTATTGTAGGCCACCACGCGGGCGCGGCCTGTGATGCCCACCCACTCGCCCTTCGGCGAGCGGAACCGCTTGTCCACCTTATTCAAGATGCTGTCCGGCAACCTGGCAAGGACGCCCTTCTGCGCGAGCGCGCCCAGCGCGCCAGCGTCCTGCGCCCAGTACACGTCGGCGGGACTGTTCCTGCCCTCCTCCAGGATGGCGGCCGCCAGTTCGGGCGTGCCGCCGTAGCGAACGTTCGCCTTGATGCCCGTGTCCTTGGTGAACTGCTCAATGATGGGACCGACCAGCTCCTCGGCGCGACCGGAGTACACGGTGATGGCCTGCCCCGCCAGCGACTGCGCGGGCGATGCGCTCGTCGGCGCAGGGGTCGGGCTGGCGCATGCGGCCACTGTCGTGACGGCCAGCGCGAGAAGCGCGGTCAGAGATACACGGGATAGGCTCAAGGGATACTCCTCCTAACTATGCATTTGGCGTCAACAGAATATTGGTATGGGCTAAACGTAGCAGTTAGCATATACTAACTTCTCTTGCCTGTCAAGAGGTGCGTGAACAGAGGACGACAGGTTTGTTTTGGGGAGGGGGGGGGGCTTGCCAGCCTAGGCGCCCAGGCGCTCCACCCAGACCTCGTTGGCCGCGGGCAGACCGATGGTTACGTCCCCGCCATCGCTGCGGACAAGCATGGTCCCGTTGAAGCTGGCGATTTCCACCACATGCAACACGCAGCCCGGCAGTATCTTGTTGCGCGCCAGAAAGCCCATGAGCTTATCCTGGCTCTCGGCGTCCTCCGTGATGCGCCGGACCACCACTCGCTCCCCTTCCGGGACATGGGCCAGCGGGAGGGTCGGCGCGGGGGACGGAGTCGCGTTGCCGGGAATGGGGTTGCCGTGAGGACACGTCGAAGGGTGCTTCAGCACCTCCGAAAGCCGGGCCTCCACGCGGGGGGAAACGGCGTGCTCCAGCCGATGGGCTTCCTCATGGACGTCCTGCCAGCCCAGGCCCAGGATGTCCGTCAGCAGCCGCTCCACCAGACGGTGCCGCCTGGCCATGGACTCGGCCAGGCGATCGCCCGCGGGCGTGAGGCCTATGTGACGGTGCTCCTGGAACACCACAAGGCCGTCGCGTTCCATGCGGCGCAGCGTCGCGCCGACAGTAGGCAGGGAGACGGCGAGCCGCCGCCCTATCTGCGAGGCGGTGACAGGCTTGGCGTCACTGACCAGGCCGTAGATGACGGCTACGTAGTCCTCGACGGTAGGGGTGGGAGCCCCTCCCGACACCGGCTTGCCTCTCTCTGACTGCATACTCTCACGCTACTCGCCAGACGGCGGACGCCTCAATTATACACGGGGCTAGAAGGCCGTCTCGATCTCCACCTGGTAGTCCAGAAGCTCGGCGTCACCACAGCTGGATTCAATATAGTCCACGACGCGGGAGAGCATCTCGTTGGCGTGGCGCGGGTCGTTGCTGACGCAGGTGACGCCGAGGGTGATGAGGCGCCACTGGTCGTTATCCTCCACCTCCGCGATGGAAACGTTGAAACGCCCCTTGACCCGGTCAATCACGGAACGAAGGGTGTGGCGCTTGCCCTTCAGCGAATCGTTCTCGGGCAGGCGAAGTTGGATACGGCCTATACCAATGTGCATGATGAGGCCTCCGGCCAGCCGCACACGCCCCATTATAGGGCTTCCCCGCACAGAGGGGACCCCTAGTCAAAGCAGAGGACGGGCGCGGCTACTGGCGCGTTGCCCGCGCCAGTACCAACAAGCGGAGGACGCGGGCCTAGGGGGTCGAGCTGGACGACGGCGTTGCGACGGCGACGACGTTGATCTCTCCGTTCATGGAGATGTGGTTATTGCAGACGTACGTTATCTTGCCCGGACGCGCGAGTGTCACCGTAAATCTCTGGCCCGGGCTCAGATTCGCGGAACCCCAGTCCGGGCCGGTAACCGTGTGACTCGTGCTGTCCCTCTGCGTCCAGGTGACGGTTCCCCCGGCGGCCACGGTGACGCTGCGAGGGCTGAAGGCGAAGTTGATGACGTCCACGTCCGCGCGAGGCAGGACTGCGGCGGTAGTCCCACTTGGCGTCGGCGTGGGTGTTGGCGTTGGTGTGGGCGTGGGAGTCGGCGCGGGCGTGCCTGACGTGACCGTGACCAGGCCCGTCATGATTGTATGATTCAAACATATGTAGTTGAAGCTGCCGGGGCTCGTAAACGTATAACGGAACGTCCCTCCGGGCTGGAGGCTGCCTGAGTTGAACGCCCCCTGGCTCGACCCGGCGGAGGTCACAGTATGGACCCTGGCACCTTTTTGCGCCCAGACCACAGTCGCGCCCACCGGAACAGTCAGGTTGGAGGGAGTGAACAGGAAGTCGCCGATTTCCACGTTCACCACGGAGCCTGGAGTGGGCGTTGCCGTGGGGACAGGCGTGGGCGTGAGAATTTGGCGGGGGACCTGTGTGGGCGTCGCGGTAGGCACGGGTGTCGCCGTGGGAACCGGCGTGGGCGTTGTCGCGGGGACAGGAGTCGCCGTTGGACGAGGTGTAGCGGTTGCCGCCGGGACCGGCGTGGCTGTGGGCAGCGGCGGTGGAGGAATGGGCGTGGGAGGCAGAGGCGCCGGAGTTGCCGTAGGCGTCGCTGGAGCTGGCGCTACCGTGGGGCTGGGCACGGGAGCGGAAGTGGGCGTGACGGCAGGAGGGGCCGCGCAAGCCCCCAGAGCCAATGCCATGATCGCCGTGGTAAGCAGCAGAAGCTTCAGTGACGACAGGCGCATTATGTACTCCAGCGCGGTGAACTCACATAGGTGATACGCGCGGCTGGCGCCGCCGGATTGCGGGACGGCGCATATACGCACCACACGGAACCCTGAGGCAGGCCTGAGATTGCCAGATGAGGCTCGGGCAGAGGCAGACCGCACGGCCCACGCGGAGAATAGCCTGTTCCGCCCCAATGGCTGGCGGAGTTTCCGCACCGCAGCAGGCTTGCAATCCGGCCGGAGCGCAGGGGCCCGATGCGAAGGCTAGCTGGGCTGGCCGGTGCCTCGGACCGCTGAGAAGCAGTTGCTGCAGTAGACCGGGCGTCCCAGCCTGGGCTGGAACGGTACCTGGGTCTCCGCGCCGCACTGCGCGCATACCGCGGGGAACATTGGCCGCGCCCCCTGGTCCTGATCGCCCCGTGTACGACGGCGTTGCGCCCGGCACTGGGGACACCGAGCAGGTTCGTTAAGCAGGCCCCGCCGCTGATAGAACTCCTGCTCGCCCGCCGTCCACGCGAACGACGCGCCGCACTCCCGACACGTGAGGGTCTTGTCCGCTAGAGCCATCCGAAGGCCCTCCTTAGAGATACTATGGCCAAGTTGCCTGCTGTTCGGGGCCAAGGCTTACGACGAGGAGACGCTTGACCTTGACCTGGATACCCGTTTACAAGCAGGGCACAAGCCACGGGCCGGAGTATACAGGCCATCCCGCGGAAAAGTCAAGGGCTAACCGCGCGCCATCCCCGTCCCGCATATACTGCGCATGTATTGAACGAGTACGTACCCTTGCGCTTGCCCCCTGAGGTCTGGTATACTGCCACTACCTAAATCCCGGCTCTTTGAAGTGGGTGGCC
The DNA here is from genome assembly GCA_030648205.1 of Dehalococcoidia bacterium. NCBI lineage: Bacteria > Bacillati > Chloroflexota > Dehalococcoidia > Dehalococcoidia bacterium. The sequence goes on from JAUSIH010000072.1 coordinate 6,004, forward strand.
AGCCCACTTTTTTGTTGGCCGGAGTGGGTGCTAAAAGGGAGCTGCCCTGCGATGAAAAGCGAATTCCTGATAGCTATAACACAGCTCGCGGCGGAGAGGAACCTCCCCAAGGAGGTGGTCCTGGGTGCCGTGGAAGCTGCGCTGGTCTCTGCCTTCAAGAAGGAACTCCAGGCGGAGAACCAGGACATTACCGTCAGGATTCTGCCTTCCAGCGGGGACATTAAGGTCTACGCGCTCCGGACCGTGGTGGAAAAGGTGGCCGACCCGCAGCGGGAGGTCACATTGGCCGCCGCCGCAAAGCTGAAGGCAAACGCTCAGTTGGGCGACACAGTGGAGAGCGAGATCCCGTTCCACAACGCCGGACGCATCGCCGCGCAGACGGCCAAGCAAGTGGTCATGCAGCGCCTGCGTGAGGCGGAGCGCGACCTGGTGCACGCCGAGTATGCGCAAAAGCAGGGCGAAATGCTCTCTGGCGTCGTCGTCCGACCTGACCCGCGGGGCATCATCATGGACCTTGGACGCATCGAGGGCATCCTGCCCCCTACCGAGCAGGTGCCGTCCGAGCGATACCGCAACGGCGAGCGCGTGAAGCTCTTCGTCCTGGAGGTCAGCAAGACACCCAAAGGCTCACAGATCATCCTTTCCCGCACCCATAAGAACCTGATCCGCCGGCTCTTTGAGCTGGAGGTCCCCGAGATAGCTCAGGGAAAGGTGGAAATCAAGGCCATCGCGCGGGAGCCTGGGCTGCGGACCAAGGTGGCCGTTGCGGCGACGCGCCAGCAGGGCATTGACCCGGTAGGCTCATGCGTGGGCCAGCGGGGCCTGCGCATCCAGAACATCGTGAACGAGCTGCGCGGCGAGAAGATAGATGTGGTGGAGTGGAACCGCGACGTCGCCGTGTTTATCTCCAAGGCTCTGAGCCCGGCGCAGGTGCTGGGCGTGGAGCTTACGGAGGCCGAGAACACCGCCCGCGTGGTGGTGCCCGACCGGCAGCTTTCCCTAGCCATCGGCAAGGAGGGGCAGAACGCCCGGCTGGCGGCCAAGCTGACGGGATGGCGCATTGATATCAAGAGCGCCACGGAGGTGGAGGCCGCGCGCGCCCAGAGCGCCGCCCAGCAGGCCGAAGCCACGGCGGCTGTCCTGGCTGCGGCGCCCGCTGCGGGGGAGGCTGCGCCCGCTCCCGCGGCCGAGGAGGCGCCCGTCGCGCCCGCGCTCATCGCGGCAGAGGCTGCGCCTGCGGCTGAAGAGACGACCGCCGCGCCCGCTCCCATCGCGGCGGAGGCCGCGACCGCCGCGGAGGAGCCTGCGCCAGCAGCCGCTCCTCAAGAGGCCCCGACGCCCGGGTTGCTGCCAGAGGAGATCGTCTGGAAGATCCCGGAGGTCGTCGCCGCGGGCAAGAGCAAGATCCGCTTCGCCGAAGATATCCTGGGGGACCGCGGCAAGGGCAAGGTGCCGGAGAAGGCGCGCGAGGAAGACACGGCCAAAGCCAAGACCAAGAAACCCAAGAGGGCCCGAAAGCCCGCACATGAAGAAGAAGAAGAATACGAGGGGTTCATCCGATAGGTGCTTCCTATGGCAGTTTCACTTGCGCATGTCAAGCCTGTCCCCCAGAGGACGTGCGTCTCATGCCGGCGAACCGGCGAGAAGCGGGGCCTGATGCGCGTGGTGCGGACACCCCAGGGGACGATAGAAGTGGATAAGACGGGCAAGAAGCTTGGCCGCGGCGCTTATGTCTGTGGAGAGCGTGACTGCTGGGACAAAGCGGTGCGTCAGGGTCGGCTAGAGCATTCCCTGCGCGCCAAGCTCACGCCCGAGGACAAGGCGCCGCTCTTGGCTTTCATTGAGACGTTGGCTCCGGCAGGAGGCGCTTAACATGGCCAGGCCCCACGCCGGAGGACGGCGAAGATCAACCAGACCCCAGAGGTCGCAGCAACGGACTGCTCCCCAGGGGAACGTGACCGTGGCGCAGGCAGGCGCTTCCGGCGCGACGCAGACCGCCGCGCCCGCGGCGGCTGGCCCGGCTCGCGCCGTCCGCCTTCCCCGAACGCTGACCGTACAGCAACTGGCCAGCCTGTTGAACATGAGCGGCGTGGACGTCATCAAGCAGCTCATGCGCAACGGCGTCATGGCGAGCGTCAACCAGGTCCTGGATTTTGACGCAGCCGCCGTGGTGGCCACGGACCTGGGCTTTGAGGTGCAGGAGCAACCCGCCCCCGCGGAAGCCGTCGGCACCACCGCCGAGGAAAAGGAAGACCCCGCGCTGCTGAAGCCCCGTCCCCCGGTGGTGACCATCCTGGGCCATGTGGACCACGGCAAGACCACCCTCCTGGACGCCATCCGCAAGACGAACGTGGCCGCCCGCGAGGCGGGCAGCATCACGCAGCACATCGGCGCCTATCAGGTAGAGGTGGACGGCAAGAAAATCACCTTCTTGGACACCCCCGGCCACGAGGCGTTCACCGCCATGCGCGCCCGGGGCGCCCAGGTTACGGACATCGCGGTGCTGGTCGTCGCCGCCGACGACGGAGTGATGCCCCAGACCGTGGAGGCCATGGACCACGCGAAGGCCGCGGGCGTGCCCATCATCGTCGCCGTCAACAAGATAGACAAGCCGGAGGCCAATCCTGACAGGGTGAAAAAGGAGTTGGCCGATCGGGGGCTGGTCGCCGAGGATTGGGGTGGCGACGCCATCTTCGTTCCGGTATCGGCCAAGCAACAGAAGGGCATCAAAGAGCTCCTGGAGTCCATCCTGCTGGTGGCGGAAGTCCAGGAACTGAAGGCCAACCCTGACAGGCCCGCGTCGGGCATCGTGGTGGAGGCCGAGCTGGACAGCAACAAAGGCCCCGTGGCGACGGTGCTTATCCGCAGGGGCACCCTCAAGGTGGGCGACGCGGTGATCGTGGGCGATACCTGGGGCAAGATCAAGGCCATGCTCAACGACCAGGGACGCCGCGTCAAGACCGCCGGGCCGGCGACGCCGGTGGAAATCCTGGGCCTGAACGCCGTGCCCCAGGCAGGCAATCTGATGATAGTCATGCCGGAGGAGAAAGCTGCCAAGGCCTTGGCTGAGCAGCGCCAGCAGGCCAGGCAGGCGGAGGCCAGAGGTCCGGCTAAGGCCACCACGCTGGAAGAGGTGTTCGCTCAAATCGAGGCGGGTGCCATCAAAGAGCTGAGCATTGTTCTCAAGGCGGATGTCCAGGGCAGCCTGGAGCCTATCCGCACATCCCTTGAGCGCCTGTCGTCGGACAAGGCCAAGGTCAAGATCATCCACGCCGGCGTCGGCAACATCACCCAGAGCGACATCCTGCTCGCCATCGCCTCCCGTGGCTTCGTCATCGGCTTCAGCGTCCACCCGGAGCCGGAGGCCAAGCTCATGGCCGAGACGGAAGGGGTCGATATCCGGCAGTACAACGTCATTTACACCCTGGTGGAGGACGTGCAGAAGGCCCTGACCGGACTGCTGCAGCCCACCATAGTTGAGGTCAAAGAGGGACGCGCGGAGGTCAAGGCCGTCTTTGGCCTGGGCAAGAAGGGGAAGGTCGCGGGCTGCCTCATCCAGGAGGGCAAGGTCAGCCGGGGCAGCCTGGCACGCCTATTCCGAGGCAAGACAAAGGTCCACGAGGGCTCCGTCGCTGGCCTGAAGCGGTTCAAAGAGGACGTCCGGGAGGTCATGGCCGGCCTCGAGTGCGGCGTCAACCTGGACAAGTTCAACGACTACCAGGTCGGCGACGTGCTGGAGTTCTTCCGCAAGGAGCGCTCCGGCCAGGCCGCATAGCCCGTTCCCCCGTACCGTCCCCCGTCCGACAGCCGCCGTTTCCGTTTTTCTCACGCCCGCGGTGCCTGCTCTTCAGACCGGGGATTCCCTGAGAGGTGAGCCATCATGAGCCGCAGGACCGACCGCATTAACGGGCTTTTCCGCGAGGAGATCAGCGAGCTGCTGCTCCGCCATGTCAAAGACCCGCGCATCTCCGGGCTCATTACCGTGACGGAGGTGGAGAACTCCGAGGACATGCGTCACGCCAAGGTCTATATCAGCGTGATGGGCACGGAGGAGGAGAGGAAGTCCGCGCTGACGGGCCTGCAGGCGGCGGCGGGATTCATCCGCCACGAGCTTGTGCAGCGCCTCTCGCTACGGCGCATACCGGAGTTGACCTTCATCCGGGACGACTCCATCGAGCGCGGGACGCGTGTGCTTCAGATCATGCACGAACTGGAGCGGGAGGAAAACGCCAGGAAATCCGTCCCGCCCGGAAGCGCCCCGGACAAGGGTTAGAGCTCGCCGTTAATCCAGGCCTCCAGGCGGCGGCGAGCCTCGTCGTCCGTGTACTGGACGGGCGGCGACTTCATGAAGTAGGCGGAGGGCGCTTCCAAAGCGCCAGAGACGCCGCGGTCCATCGCAATCTTGGCGCAGCGAATGGCATCCACCCCCACCCCCGCCGAGTTGGGGCTGTCCCACACCTCAAGCTTCAACTCCAGGTTAAGCGGGACGTCGCCAAAGGCCTTGCCTTCCATCCGGATGTGGCACCACTTGCGGTCGGTCAGCCACGGCACATAGTCGCTGGGGCCGATGTGCACGTTGTCCGCGCCGATGTCGTAGTCAAGCTGCGAGGTCACGGAGTTGGTC
>JAUSIH010000073.1 GCA_030648205.1 Dehalococcoidia bacterium
AATTGTCATCGTCACGCACAACATGCAGCAGGCGGCCCGCGTTTCGGACATGACCGCCTTCTTAATGATGGATGAGGACAGGGCCGGGTTCCTGGTCGAGTACGGCGAGACCAAGCAGATCTTCACGAACCCGAGGGAGAAGCGCACGGAGGACTATATCACCGGCCGGTTCGGATAGGCGACGGGCGCTTCCCGCACGGGGGGCGGCGTTCCTCAAGGGACTGAGGTAGAAGCTATGACACGTGTAGAGTTTGATAGGCATCTGCGGGAACTGAAGGACGAACTCCTTGAGATGGGCAGCATGGTGGAGAAGGCCTTGGCGCGCGCCATTGATGCGTTGAAGAAACGGGACATGGAGATGGCCCGGCTCATTGTGGAAGACGACTCCAAGATCAACAAGAAGCGTTTCGACATCGAAGAGAAGTGCGTGGAGCTGATCGCCACGCAGCAGCCTCTGGCCCGGGACCTGCGGCAGATCGTCTCTATTCTGCACATGACGGTGGACCTGGAGCGCATGGGGGACCACGCGGAAGGCATCGCGCGGATAAACATCCGCATGGGCGACGAGCCGTTGTTGAAGCCGCTCATTGATGTCCCGCGGATGGCCCAATTGGGCATTGACATGACCCACCGGGCGCTGCAGGCGTTCATTGACCTCAACGTGGAGAACGCCCGCGCCGTCTGTAAGGCGGACGACGAGGTGGACGCCCTGTACGACCAGGTGTACCGCGAGCTCCTTGTTTACATGATTCAGGACCCGCGCACCATCCAGCGGGCCACCTACCTCCTGTGGATAGCCCACGACCTGGAGCGTATAGCGGACCGGGCCACGAACATCGCCGAGCGGGTGGTGTTCACCGTCACGGGTAAGATGGACGAGGTAGGCGTCTCCAAGTATTAGGCCTCCTGTTGAGAAAAAGCAGACGCCCCGTTCCGGACAAACGGGGCGTTTTGTTGTGTGACGGTTCCCGTCGCCTACGCCGGCTTCACTCCGGCGGCGATGACCGCCTCAGCGGCCAGCCGAAACCTTCCGCCAACAAGGTACTGCTCCGCCTCTGACAGGACGCCCTGCCGGACCGCCTCGCGGACGGCGGGCTGCGCCTGCTGGAGCAGAGCGTGGAGGCGCGGGCTGATGCTCCTGGCGGCGTCCCAGATGCCGTCGCGGTTGCTGAACTCCGCCACGTGCCGTTCCCGGCGGCTCTCCACGTCCCGCAGGCCCGCTCCGGCCAGGGCGCTTTCCAGCGCCTTGGGTGCGCTGTATGCAAATGGCGAGGCGCCCGCGGATGACACGTCGCCGGGGACGTGTTGCGTGATGGCGCGCTCAACCATGTGGACCAGCGCCACCCGCTCCGGCGCGCTCCACGTGGAGACCACGAGCCGTCCGCCGCGCTTGAGCACCCGCGCCATCTCCCGAAGGGCGCGACCCGGCGCGGGAAACTCCGCCAGGCTCATGCCGCACAGCACCACGTCAAAGGAGGCGTCCGGCAGGGACAGACTGGTGGCGTCCATCTCCTGGAACTCAAGGTGGGCAGCGCCCAGGCCGCGCGCCGCGCGGCGCGCCACGTCCAGCATGCCCGTGGAGCGGTCCACGCCCAGCACGTAGCCGGTGGCGCCTACCTGGCGGGCCGCCCGCCGGGCCGCCGCTCCTGTCCCCGTCGCTACGTCCAGCACCCGCAGGCCGGGCCGAAGCTGCGCCATCTCAAGCAGCGGCGTCACGAAATGTCCCGTGGTCCTGTCCAGGTGCTGCTCGTAGGATTCAGCCAGCGGATTGTAGTCCAGTCTGGGGGCCGCCTGCTGCTCCGCTGGAAGGATGATCTCCTGCGCGGGGCGCTCCTTCTTCGGCTGCAGCCAGGCGTTCAGCAGGCTGGCCAGCGCGGGCGATAGCGCGTCCGCGGGCAGGGCCTGGGGCGCCACGCGACTCTGGAGCGGAAGGCCGTTCGCAACGGCCACCAGGACGGCGGAGGCCGTCGCCACGTCCAGGCGGGGGTCAACCACTCCCTGCTCCTGGCCGCGGCGGAGCGCGGCGGCGGCGCTCTGGCGCCAGCCCTCAAAGAGCCGCGCCAGGCGCTCCGCGATGGCAGGGTTGCGCGCCGCGTGGGCGCAGAACTCGTAGAGCAGCAGCGACCACCCGGGCTCGCGCTGCGCGACGTCCAGAAGCGACTGGAAGATCGTCTGGGACGACTCCTGAACGGGTGTATTCTGGCCCGATGTGCCAGGGGACAGCGCCGCGCCGTGGGCTTCCAGCAGGGCGAGGAAGACCTCCTCCTTGGTCTGAAAGTGGACGTAGAAGGCGCCCTTGGAGTAGCCCGCCTCCCGCACAATATCGTCCACGGTGGCTTTCTCATAGCCGTCGCGGGCGAAGATGCGGAAGGATGCGTCCAGAAGCCTGGCACGGGTGGCCTGGGCCTGGCTGCGGGGGCGTCGTCCGGTGGTCGTCATCTCGTGCTCCGGCGTGGGGAGTGACTGGGCAGTCTCTATTGTCCCCAAATCGCCGCGGCTGTCAATGGCGCGGGCAACGTGCCGGACAGGCGAAACAGGCCGAATTGGTGGAGTCGCGCGGACGCACGTCCAGATGGGCTGCGGCGTCTCTCAGCGAGCGAAAGGGTGCGCGTGGAGGGGAGGGTGGCTGCGACAGCCCTTAAACCATGGCAGGGGTGGAGTCAGCGGGTCGAAGCGCGATTGACGGCTTGACCGCGATCACGTAGGAGCACGAGGGACTGCCGTCAGCCAGACAGTTTTCCCGGTCCACCTCGGTGTTCAGCAGATTGGTGATGAGCGCTTTGTCAATGCAACAGACGGCGTTGTTGCCCTGGGCAACGCACCGGAAGGGACAGTTGAGCAGGCGGATGCGCACCCGGCCCGGGCCGGCCCAGTCCAACTCCGGGTAGAAATCTTCACCGCGCAGGATGTCCACCACCCCGACGAGCTGCTCTTGGAAGCTCCTGCCGGTCATCTTGCTTTCGTGGCGCTCAACCAGGCGTTCGCCGATGCGCTGCAAGGCCGTTTGCAGGACGCTGCGCCCGTCGCGCCCTTCGATGTCCTGGACGTTGAGCGCCTTGATCTCGTCCAGGAGCATGGCCAGCAGGTTGCCGTAGCTCTTGGGGAGGCGATCAAGTCCGTTCTCGGTCAAGTAGAAGACGTGCTCGGGGCGGCCCGTCTTCCGGCGGACCTCCCGGTAGGCGATAAGGTTGTCCCGCTGCAGAATGTCGAGGTGGCGCCGGACGGTCGCAGGCGCGAGATGGAGGGCGGTGGCGATGTCCTCGACGGTGGCGCTGGAGTGACGGAGGACGAAATGGAGGATTTGTGGCCTGGTCCCGTCCATGCTGAGTCCCACTTTCCTGTTTGCTGGGGCGCCGTTACCAGATTAACAGACATAATTAGGGGTGTCAATGGTCTTTTATGTATTTTATGCAAAAAATGAGGAAAAGCTTGACAAGTGACGTTCTCAGGTGTACACTATTCTGTCTCTAAAAGGGTTGGGGGGGTGCACACATGAGAAAGCAACAAGTCCTGATCAGGCCGCGGGAGACAGAGCCCACCGAAACGTCCGCGCCCGTATCGGGTTGCCATCATCGGTGGATTGTCGAGACCCCGCGAGGCCCCGCGAGCAAGGGCGTTTGCGCCGTTTGCCACGTGGAGCGCCTCTTTCCGAACTACATCGAGGACCCGTATCCGCACACCGACTGGATACGGGAGGTCTCCAGCCTGGGCGACGGCTGGAAACATGGCGCCGCGGCGGCGGGTGGTAAGGAGTAGGGCCGGAGGCCTTATTGCCCTTATTCCTTGGCAGCCTGGACCACGGACTTCCATAGCTCGTCGTGCTGGCCGGGATCGAAGGGCGTGTACAGCGCGACACGGTCGAGCAGGCCCTCGTACTTGGCCTTGAGCTTCGGCCCTATCTCGTCGGGCGTGCCCACCACGGCGAACTCCTCCAGCATCTCGTCCGAAATCTCATTTGCCATGTCCTGCCACTCGCCGCGAATGGCCTTGCGGCCCAGCACGACGTTGAGATAGTCCCAGCCGTGCAGCTCCAGAATGATCTTGTAGGCCGGCGTGGACGCGTAAAAGGCGATCTGCCGCCTGGTCTCCTGCCGGTTCTTTTCCATCTCCTCGCGGTTGCGCCCCGTGACCACGAAGGGCATGGACGACACGACCACATCCTTCCTCTGGCGTCCTGACCTGCCTGACCCTACGGCGATGGCGGGGAGCGCCACATCCCGCAGGTAGCGGGCCGTGTGCATGGGGTGGATGTGCACGCCGTCGCAGTACTGCCCCGCGACATGCAGCATGGCGGGGTTGACCGCGGAGATGTACACAGGAATGTGCGGGTGCGCTATGGGCCCCGGGCTGAAATAAGGCGTCATGAGGCTGAAGTTGTATAACTTGCCCTTGAAATCCAGCGGCCCCGCGGTCTGCCAGCACGTCCAGATGGCCCGCAGCGACTGTACCACTTCCGCCATCCGCGGCGCGGGGGCCTCCCACTTAACGCTGAATCTCCGCTCGTTGTGTCCTTTTACCTGGGAGCCGAGGCCCAGGAGGAATCGTCCTCCGGACAGGGCCTGCATGTCCCAGGCCGTGTAGGCCGTCTCCATGGGACTGCGTGTGAAGGCGAGGGCGATGGCCGTTCCGACCTGGATGCGACTGGTGCTCTCCGCGGCCAGTGCGAGGGGCAAATATGGGTCGTGGGTGGTCTGGCTCGACCAGAGGGCGTCCAGACCCAGCGCCTCTGCGGCGCGCGCCACCCGGGGGACGTCCCGCAGGGGCATGGAGTCAAGGGCAAATCGGGCGTCGATTTTCATAGGCAGTCCTCTTTCGTCAGGGGGAGAAGCCCCGACAGGCCGCGGCGCAGGGTCGTCCAAAGCACGGCAACCCAAAGCGGGCGGGCGGCTCCACCATCTACCTTCTACGCCGTGGGCGCAGGCGCCTCTTTGCGCGGCTGCGCCCCGTTTTTGAAGCGATAGGTGGACATCTTGACGAGACGTTGGTATGAGCCGAACCGCTCTTCCGGCGCGTCCACGGCGTCCAGGACGTCGGCAGGCTCGTCTTTGCCGTTGAACGTGCGGAGCAGCTTGTACGTCGTGGAGCGCTCGGCGGGCACGCGGCCCGCGTCGCGGATGACCCGCCGGAACTCGCCGGGCTTGACCAGTTGCCCGTAGCTGGCGCCCGCCGACGTGCTGATGCTCTCGTTGATGAGCGTCCCGCCGAAGTCGTTGGCGCCCGCGTTCAGGCAGGCCTGGGAGAGCTTCAGTCCCTCCTTGACCCAGGAGACCTGCAGGTTTTTGATGTGGTTGTTCAGCATCAGGCGGGACACGGCGTACATGGCGATGACCTCGTCGCCGGTGGCGCCCGGCTGGACGCCCTGCACCAGGCGCTTGCTGTACATGGGCGCTTCCGTGTGAATTAGGCTCAGCGGCACGAACTCGGTGAAGCCCCCGGTCTGGCGCTGGATGCGCCGTAGCAGGTCAATATGCCGCGCCCTGTGTTCGACCGTCTCCACGTGGCCGTACATGATGGTGGCGGTGGTGGGGATGCCCAGGTCGTGGGCGGTGGTGATCACCTCTATCCATTGCTTGACGGTGATGCGGCCCGGCGAGATGCGCTTGCGTATCTCTTCGTCCAGAATCTCCGCCGACGTCCCCGGCAGGCTGCCGACCCCCGCGTTCTTCAGCCGCTGGAGGTACTCTCGGATGGTGCATCGGGAGCGGATGGAGCCGTACAACACCTCTTCCGGCGAGAAGCCGTGGATGTGGATGGCGGGAATATCTCTCTTGATGGCTTCGCAGATCTCCACGTAGAGGTTGCCGTCCATGCCGGGAGGCAGCCCCGCCTGGATGCAGACTTCCGTGGCGCCCAGGTCCCACGCCTCCTTCGCGCGGCGGACCACCTCCTCGATGGGCAGCAGATAGCCCTCCTCGTCCCGGTGGCCGCGGCTGAAGGCGCAGAAGCCGCATCGCTTGATGCAGACGTTGGTGAAGTTGATGTTGCGGTTGACGACGTAGGTGACGGTGTCGCCGACCGTGCGCCGGCGCAGCTCGTCGGCGGCCAGGGTGGTCGCCATGAGGTCCAGCCCGCGGGCATGGAACAGGCGCGCGCCCTCGTCGGCGGTGACCTCGCCGCCCGCCAGGGCCTTGTCCAGGATGCCGCCGACCTGTGGGTCTATATCGCCCAGTAACTGGTCCACGCCGTGGACGTCTTCGCGCTCCGCTGCTGTCGCCATGTGACCTCCTTCACGTTGTGAGCAGCCTGGTGCGCGCAAAGCCGTCGGTGTCGGCGGACTGGCGGATGCGCTCCGCCAGGGACGGCGTCAAATACCGGGGCTTCTCTCGGATGTATTCCCGATATACGGGAAGGCGCGCTTTGAGGATGAAGCCCCTTTCCTCGGTCACCTGGCGCAGCCGCACGATCCGCGGCCAGGGCGCTTCTGGGTTCACGTAGTCCTTTGTCACGGGCGATATCCCGCCCCAGTCGTTGATGCCCGCGTCCAGGAAGGCGCCGTACGCGCGGGGCGTCAGATTGGGCGGGACCTGGATGTTCATGTCCGGGCCGAAGATGAGGCGCGCCACGGCCACGGCGCGGAGCAGGAAGCCCGTCGTCGGCTCCACGGCGCCGGCCATCGGCGTGGTGGGCTTGGCGCGGAAGTTCTGGATGATGATCTCCTGGATGTGTCCGTAGCGCTCGTGGACATCCTTGATGGCGAACAGGCTGTCCACGACCTCGTCCACCGTCTCGCCGATGCCCAGCAGCAGGCCGGTGGTGAACGGGATGCGCAGCTCCCCCGCCGCCTCCAGTGTCCGCAGGCGGAGGCGTGGGTGCTTGCTGGGCGCGTTGTGGTGCGGCCCGCCCGGCTCCAGCAGGCGCGGGCTGACGTTCTCCAGCATCATGCCCAGGCTGGCGTTGACCTCTTTGAGCGACGCCAACTCGGCGCGGGTCATCGTCCCCGGGTTGGAGTGCGGCAGCAGGGAGGTCTTTCGGAGCACAAGCTCGCACATGGCGCGCATGTAGTCAATGGTGCTGTCGCACCCGAAGCGGCGCAGCGCGTCGCGCGCCTCCGGGTAGCGCTGCTCCGGCCTCTCGCCGGCCATGAACAGGGCCTCCGTGCAGCCGGCGCGCTGGCCCGCTTCCGCCACGGCCAGCACCTGCTCGGGCGTCATGAAATCGGCAGCGGGGTCGTCCGGCTCCTTGCGGTAGGTGCAGTAGGAGCACGCGTCGCGGCACAGGTTCGTCAGGGGGATGAAGACCTTGGGCGAGAAGGAGATGTAGCGCCCCTTGCCCTGGTCCCGGAGGGCGCCGGCCCGGCGGAGGAGCGCGGGCAGAGCGGCGTCGCCGCAGAGGATAAGCGCGCGGGCCTCCTCTCGGCTGATGCCTGTGTGTGCGGGGGCGACGTCCATGGTGGCGCGCATGTCCAGGGGCATGGGCCTCCTACAATGAAACCGTACCGCCCATTCTACTCGGAGCGTCCCCTCAGGCGCAACGCCGCCCCTTGTTGCTCGCCACTGGATGGCGTAGCATGGAAGCACAGACTGGCTGGAGCACAAGCGGATGCAGATTATTGACATGCCGCTATTCCCGCTGAATACGGTGCTTTTTCCCCACATGGCGCTGCCGCTGCGCGTCTTTGAAGACCGCTACAAGCTGATGGTCAAGAAGGCGTTGGAGGGCGACAGCGTCTTCGGCGTGGCGCTTATCAAGTCTGGTCAGGAGGTGGGCGAGCCCGCCGAGCCTTTCAGCGTGGGGACCACCGCGCGCATCCTGAAGGTGGAGCATCTGGAGCAGGGCAAGATGGACCTGTCCTGCGTGGGGGTGCGCCGGTTCCGTATCACGGAGGTGCTGCAGCGGCGTCCCTACCTCGTCGGGCGCATCATCTACGTGGCGCATGCGGTGGGCGACACCGAGGCCGCTCAGTCGCTGGCGGAGACGGTGCGCGACAAGTTCCGCCGCTACCTGGCCGTCCTGGCCCAGTCGCTGCGCCGGGAGCCGCCGCGGGTTGACCTGAACGTGGAGCCGCAGGTCCTTTCGTACGTGGTGGCCTCCGCGCTCCAGGTGGACAACATCCAGAAGCAGCGTCTTCTTGAGACGCCTACCGCCGAAGAGCGCCTGCGTCTGGAGGCAGCCATGCTCCAGGAGGAGATCAAGGTGCTCCGCATCTTCCAGGTGTTGGAGGAGCGCGACCTGGGGGGACGTCGTCCCCCGCGAGGTCCTGATGCCTGACCACATCCGGCTCACGGGCCTTGTCTTCTACGCGCACCACGGCGTGAACGCGGAGGAGGCGAGCCAGGGGCAGCGGTTCCTTGTGGACGTGGACGTGGAGACGGACACGCTCAACGCGGGGCGCTCCGACGACCTGGCCGATACGGTGAACTATAGCCTGGTTTTCCGTTCGGTGCGGGACGTGATGGACGGCCCCCGTCGCAACCTGCTGGAGTCGCTGGCGGAGCACATCGCGGCGCGGGTGGTGGCGCTGCCCCACGTCCACGGAGTGCGGGTCACCGTCCACAAGCCGCAAGCGCCTCTCAAAGGCGCCGTCTTCCAGGACGTGAGCGTGGAGGTAGAGCGGCGTCGCGCTCCGGGGGGGTGAACGGAGATGCAACGCACCGGCATAGCGCACCTGCCGTTGCATGGCGGCAAGGCGCCCGCATGGCTCTTCCAGCGCATGGTGCGTCTGTCCCGTGAGATCGCCATCGTCGTGGTGGAGGATTACGGGCCGGACGAGATGCTCCGCCGCCTGTCCGACCCCTTCTGGTTCCAGGCCTTCGGCTGCGTCCTGGGTTTCGACTGGCACTCCAGCGGGCTGACCACGACGGCGTGCGGCGCGCTGAAGGAGGGGCTGCGGGGTCTTGAGCGCGACCTGGGTCTCTTTGTAGCGGGCGGCAAGGGCGGCGCCTCCCGCAAGACGCCCTCCGAGGTCCAGGCCGCCGGCGACGCTCTCTCCGTGGACGCCGCGCGCCTTGTTTATGCAAGCCGCATGTCCGCCAAAGTGGACTCGGCGGCGGTGCAGGACGGCTACCAGCTCTACCACCACACCTTCGTCTTCACCCGCGACGGGCGGTGGGCCGTCGTGCAGCAGGGCATGAACGAGCAGAACAAGTACGCCCGGCGCTACCACTGGCTGGGCGAGGCCGTCCAGGACTTCGTCTGCGAGCCGCACGCCGCGGTTTGCGCGGACACCCGTGGCGAGGCGCTGAACCTGGTGGCGCGCGAGAGCGACGGGGCGCGCGCGGCCATCCCGCAGGTCGTGGCGCGGGAGAAGCCGGAGAGGCTCGTCGCCGAGCTTAAGCACGTGCAGACCCTCGACCTTCCGCCGCGCCATCACCTTCTGGCGGCGGACATCCACCCCGACCGTCTGAGCAAAATCCTGCTGTCCACGTACGAACGGCAGCCCGGCGACTTCGAGTCGCTGCTGGCGCTTGAGGGCGTGGGACCGCAGACCATCCGGGCGCTCACGCTCCTGGCGGAGCTGTTGCACGGCGCCCCGGCGAGCTGGCGCGACCCGGCGCGCTACGCCTTCGCGCACGGGGGCAAGGACGGCTACCCGTTTCCGGTGGACCGCGCCACTTACGACAGGAGCATCGAGCTTCTGCGGACGGCGGTGCGCCGTGCCCGCATCGAGCCGCGCGAGAAGGGGGTGGCGATGGACCGTCTGGAACGGGCGACTGGGGAGGGCGACTAACACACCGTTGAAAAAGGAGAGGTCAGTCCTTCCCGAGAAGGACTGACGGGGGCGCTGGGGGGTGTCTCCCAACGGCGGAGTCTCGTATAGGAGGATGTATGCCCATCTCCCACAGGATTACACTGATCGAAGGCGATGGAATCGGGCCAGAGATCGCCAGAGCCGCTGTGGACGTCATTGCCGCGGCGGGCGTCTCCGTCACCTGGGACCGCGCGCCGGTCGGGCAGGCAGCGCTGAAGCAACTGGGCGAGCTCCTTCCCAAAGAAACGCTGCGGTCTATCCGGCGTAATAAGGTGGCTCTCAAGGGCCCTATCACCACGCCGGTGGGCGAAGGTTACCCCAGCATAAACGTGGCGCTTCGCCAGAAGCTGGACCTCTATGCGTGCGTTCGACCCGTGACGAGCCTCCCCGGTGTCCGCAGCCGCTTTGAGAACATCGACCTTGTCATCATTCGTGAAAACACAGAGGACCTGTACGCGGGGAAAGAACATGAGATCATCCCGGGTGTTGTAGAGAGCCTGAAGATCATCACTAGGCGCGCATCCACACGCATCGCCCTGTTCACCTTCGAGTACGCGGTCAGGCATCGTCGGAAGAAGGTGACCGCAATCCACAAGGCCAACATCATGAAGCTCTCCGACGGGCTCTTCCTCCGATGTTGCCGGAGCGTGGCCAAACGGTACCCGCAGGTCGAATACAGTGAGATGATTGTCGATAACACCTGCCTGCAACTGGTGATAGACCCTCACCAGTTCGACCTTCTTGTCACGCCGAATCTCTATGGTGACATCATCTCGGACCTGGCCGCGGGCCTGGTCGGAGGCGTCGGTCTGGTGCCCGGCGCCAATATCGGGCGTACGTACGCTGTCTTCGAGCCGGTCCATGGAAGCTGGCCGTCCGCGGCGGGGAAGGGGTTGGCCAACCCCACGGCAATGATATTGAGCGGCGTGCTTATGCTGCGACATATCGGGGAGGAACGAGCGGCGCAGCGGGTCGAGCAGGCGGTCTCGGATGTCCTCGCGGAAGGAAAGACCTTGACCTCCGACCTTGGCGGGACGGCGTCGACCGACGAGTTCTCGTCGGCCGTCGTTCAGCGTCTTCAACATTAGGGAGACTCAGAGGGTGAGGGTTCTGAAAAGACCTCGGTGCAAGAGTTCAGATTGCCTTCTCCTGGCAGGTCAGTCCGGTATTCGACATCAGGCCGCGCGGGTGTCTCATTGACAGAACGTCAAGGCGGGGGAGTATCATAGTCGTCACCAAATGCGCGGGGCACGGCGCGTATTCCAGGGCTTGCGGGAGGGCAGACATGAAGACCAGCGCAAACAAGGCGCGGACCATCGGCGAGCTGCGCAAGAGCGGCTACAAGGTCGTCTCCGTCAAGACGGAGATGCGCAGGCACCTGGTGGAGAAGGTGCGCCAGGGGGAGGACCTCTTCCCCGGCATCATCGGGTACGAGGACACGGTCATCCCCCAGGTGGAGAACGCCATTCTGGCCGGCCAGGACATCATCTTCCTGGGAGAGCGCGGCCAGGCGAAGTCCCGCCTCATCCGGGCGCTGGTCGGCCTCCTGGACCCGGAGATACCGTTCATCGCGGGATGCGAGATCTATGACAACCCCTTTGCGCCTTTTTGTCGGGCCTGCCGCGACAAGGTCGAGCGCTCCGGCGAGGGCGTGGAGCTTGCGTGGCTGCCCCGCGAGCAGCGCTACGGTGAGAAGCTGGCGACGCCGGACATCACCATCGCCGACCTCATCGGCGAGGTGGACCCCATCAGGGTCGCGGAGGGCCGCTACCTCTCCGACGAGCTGACCATCCACTACGGGCTTATCCCGCGCACCAACCGGGGCATCTTCTGCGTCAACGAGCTGCCGGACCTGGCGGAGCGCGTCCAGGTGGGCCTGTTTAACTTGCTGGAGGAGCGGGACATCCAGATCAAGGGGTATCGCATCCGTTTGCCCCTGGACGTGTACGTGGTGGCCAGCGCCAACCCGGAGGACTACACCAACCGCGGGCGCATCATCACGCCGCTGAAGGACCGCTACGGCGCCCAGATACGGACGCACTATCCGCGCACCCTTGAGCACGAGATGCTCATCATGGAGCAGGAGCGGACCCGTGTGGAGGACGTGGGCGTCAAGGTCGTGACCCCTCAATACATGCGCGAGGTCATCGCGGAGATCACCACACTGGCCCGCCGGAGCCCGGACATCAACCAGCGCTCCGGTGTGTCCGTGCGCGTGTCCATCGCCAACTACGAGACGCTGGACAGCAACGCCCTGCGCCGGGCTATTCGCTGCAAGGAGGATGAGGCGGCGCCGCGCATGAGCGACCTGGGCTTTCTCGTCGCCTCCACCGTGGGCAAGATTGAGATGGAGACGGTGGAGGAGGGCAGCGAGAGTCGGACGCTGGAAGGCCTGACCAAGAAGGCGGTGTCCAACGTGTTTGGGCGGTACTTCACCGTCCAGGAGTTCGATGACCTGGTGCGCCGCTTCGAGGAGGGGCTGGTCATCGAGACCTCCGACATGCTGCCGTCCGCCGAGTACGCGCGGAAGATCGGCGAGCTGCCGGAGCTGGCCACGGGCGTGCGCAAGCTGGGCCTGGGCGAGTCGCCCGCCGCCGTGGCCTCGGCCGTGGAGTTCATCCTGGAGGGACTGCACCTCAACCGGCGGCTCAACCGCGATCGGGTGGAAGGGAAGACCCGCTACAGGGGGTAGCCTCGCCGTGGTCTCTTACCGCTACTCGCGCTGGGACGGGAAGCAGGAAGTCTTTCTCCTGCATCAGGACGACCTCATGGAGGAGCTGTCCGACCAGCTCATGAGCCACGGGGACGTGTCCTCCGCGCTTGAGTCCATGACGCAGAAGGGGTTCAAAAACCGTCTGGGAGACCGCTTTCAGGGCCTCCACGACCTTGTCCAGCAACTCCGCTCGCTGAAGCAGCAGACCCTTGAGCGGTATGACCTGAACTCCGTGATGGACGACATGCGCCGGCGGCTCGACCAGATTGTCCAGAAGGAACAGCAGGGCATTGACCGGCGCATGGACGACGCGCTGCGCCGCTACCAGGAGGACCGCCAGCGCCATGAGGAGGGCGGCCTGCCGTCGGAGTTGGTGGAGAACCTTCTCAAAACCCTGCGGCGCCTGGCCGAGAAGAACAAGGCCGTATTGAACAGCCTGCCTCCGGACAGCCCCGCGGGTGCCATCCGGCAGCTCCAGGACTACGAGTTCATGGACCCGGAGGCCAAGTGCCAGTTCGACGAGTTGATGCGGGAGCTGCAGCGGAAGATGCTGGACTCCTTCGTCAAGGACCTCTCGCGGCAGCTTCAGGGCATGACCCCCCAGGACATGGCGGGCGTCAAGGAAATGGCGCGTGAGCTAAACCGCATGCTGGAGCAGCGCGCGCTCTCCGAGGCGTCGGAGGACTTTCAGGGGTTCATGCGGAAGTACGGGGGCCTCTTCGGGCCGGAGCCTCCGCGGGACATTGACGAGTTCGCCGAGCGCATGCAGCGCCAGATAGCCCAGATGCAGTCCCTTCTGGACAGCATGTCCCGGGAGTCCCGGGAGCAGCTCCGCGACATGCTGCGGTCCGTGTTCAAAGACGAGGAGCTTCTGGGCGAGATGGCCCGTCTCGCGGCGAACCTGGAGTCGCTGCGGCCCATGGCGCAACTGCGGCGGGAGTACCCCTTCCGGGGCGAGGACCCCCTGACGCTGGAGCAGGCCGGGGAGTTGATGGAGCGGCTCCAGAAGATGGACGATCTGGAACGTCAGCTCCGTAAGGCCCCGCATGGGCCGGGCAGGGTTGAGGCGGACTCACGCGCGCTGGAAGAGCTTCTCGGTGACGAAGCATCCCAGACGCTGGAGCAGCTACGCAAGATGACCGAGGTGCTGGAATCGGCGGGGTACATCCGGCGCGTGGGCAACCGCTACGAGCTGACGCCTGGGGGCATGCGCAAGATAGGGCAGAAGGCGCTGCGGGAGATATTCGCCTACATCAAGAAGGACCGGGCGGGCCAGCACCGCGCCGAGCGGAGCGGTCGCGGCGGCGAGCGCGTGGACGAGACCAAGCAGTACGAGTTCGGCGACCCGTTCCACGTGGACCTGAACCGCACCCTGATGAACGCCATCGAGCGCGGGGCCAGCGTGCCGGTCAAGATGCGCCCCGACGATTTCCAGGTGTTCAAGACGGAGCAGGTCAACCAGTCCGCCACGGTGCTCATGCTGGACCTGAGCCTGTCCATGGCGATGCGCGGGAACTTCCTGGCCGCCAAGAAGGTGGCCCTGGCGCTGGACAACCTCATCCGCACCCAGTTCCCCCGGGACAACCTGTTCATCGTCGGGTTCTCCACGTACGCGCGGGAGGTCAAGCCCGCAAAGCTGCCATACCTCTCGTGGGACGAGTTCGACCCGTACACGAACATCCAGCACGGCCTCGCCCTCTCGCAGAAGCTGCTGAGCAAGGTGCGCGGCGGGACCAAGCAGATCGTGATGATCTCGGACGGAGAGCCGACGGCGCACATCGAAGGCGGCCAGCTATTCCTTCAGTACCCGCCCAGCCCGCGCACCATCCGCGAGACCCTCCGGGAGGTGCGCCGCTGCACGCACAAGGACATCGTTATCAACACCTTCATGCTGGACAGGAACTCCTATCTGGTGGAGTTCATCGAGCAGTTGACGCGCATTAACCGGGGGCGGGTGTTCTATACGACGCCGGAGCGCCTGGGCCAGTACATCCTTGTGGACTATCTGAGCAGCCGCAAGCGGCGTATCCTGTTCTAATACTTAGTTGCGAAAAAGCACGGGTTGAAAAGGCGCTCACCCTGAGCCTGTCGAACCAGGAGCGACTGACCCTTCGACAGGCTCAGGGTGAGCGGGCCTAGGGCGAACCTGGTGTACGCGCGCTCACGCAACCGAGTTCTAGTCACCTACCGGGCGAGAAACAGCGGGCCGGTCTCAGACCGGCCTGTTCTTTTGCTCTCTTCGAGAGCTATTGCGGCTTGGGGCCCGTGATGCGGTACAGCGGCCCGCGCTTCTCGACGACGTAGGCGGCCTCGATGTGCTCGTTGGGGTCGGTCAGATAGACGGGGCGCACGGGCAGCGCCGCGCCCACCAGGCCGCGGAGCCGCGCGGCGTAGTTGCTGTCCGCGGGTATGCCCAGGCCCGGGTGGCGCCGCTGGACCTGGGCGACGTACCAGTCGTACTGCACAAGCTCGGCGGAGACCACCGTCGCCGACCACCGGGGGTCAAGGGCCTGCTGGTAGTACCACAGGGTGAACACGTGGCGCTCCGTCTGAGCTATGACCAAGGCATTCGGCTCGGTCGTCGCGGCCACCTGGCGGGCGTAGTCAATTGCCGATGTGTCGTTCCGCAAGTCCTGCGCGGCGTACTGGGTGATGAGCGAGACGCCGGGCACGACGGCCAGCGCCAGGGCCAAAGCGAGCGCGGCGCCCACACGGGACATCCGGGGCGAAGCGGCAAGTCGCGGGGCCAGCAAACCCGCGATGAGGTAGTGCAGGCCCGCCACTAGCCACAGGGCCATCACCATGAAGACGGGCAGCAGGTAAACGTACGAGTCGGTGGTGTTGTAGAGCACGGCGAACACGGATATGAACAGGGCGGTCCCCAGGGTCAACACGGAGAGGGTGCGGCTGTGTGTCCAGAGTAGGGCGAGGCCGACCACCGCCAGCCCGAACCCCACCGGATTGAACTGCTGGACGAGATAGCCTGCGTAGCTGGCCAGCCTCTCAGGGAGGAGAGAGGCCGGAAGGCCGAAGAGATAGTGCCGATAGGGCTGGCCCGTGGTCAGCCACACGAAGCCTCCCAGATTGGACGCGTCCCCCCAGTTCACCGGAGGGTCGGCGGCGGCGCGCCAGGGCAGGTATGCAAAGACGGCGAGTCCGGCCAGGAGCGCGGCCGGCGCCAGGGCCACGCTCGGGATGCGGCGCCGCAAGGCGAGGGCGAGGAAAACGCCCGGCGCCGCCACCAGGGCGAGGGTGGTGTGGTTCCCCAGCCCCAGCCCCGTCGCCAGGGCGCCACCTATGAGCCAGGGAGTCATCTTCCCGGCGTCGGATGCGAAGGATGTTGTGTGCAGCAGGCCGAGGGTGCAGAGAAGGACGGTTGCGGCGAAGAAGGCGTGCAGCGCGTAGACCTCGGTGATGGTGGCTTGAGACCAGGGCAGCGGCGCGAACGCGTAGGCCAGCGCGCCGATTGCCGCCGTGGCCCGGCGCATGCCCGGACTGCCCATCTCCGCTCTGAAGGCGAGCTCGTGCAGCAGGCGCGCGGCCAGATACAGCAGGCCCGCCGCCGCCGCAGAGAATGCGGCGGACATGAGGTTAAGCCGGTACGCCACGTCTCCCCAGGGAAGGACCGCGGAGAAGATGCGCCCCAGCAGCATGTACGTGGGATAGCCGGAGGGATGTGGCACTCCGAGGACAGCGACTGCCGCCGCCAGGTCTCCGCCGTCGCCGCCGACGTTTCGCCACGTCAGCGTGGGCGCGACCAGAGGCGCGTACACGGCGAGAGCGCATGCGGCCACAGCCAGGGCCACGAGGACATCCGAGCGCCTTATGCCGGGATTGTGCCTCGTTCCCGCATCCATCGGATACTCTGCTCCATGCAAAAAGGATAGCCCGGCGGATATCCGTCGGGCTACACGATGGTCAGGCTAGTTGGACCAGGCGCTTATGGCCGACCCTTTCGCTGCTCGCGCAGGAAGTAGCCGCCGGACATGAGGAGCAGCAGCCCAAGAGCGCCCATCGCGGTGAGAAGCCCCTGAGAGGGCGCCGTGTCGCCGACGACAGGCGGACGTGGCGTCGCCACCGGCGTCGGGGTGCCGACGGCGGCAGCGGGCGTCGCCGTTGGCGTGGGAGTCGGCTGGGGCGGCGGCTGCTCGAAGGCCGTCAGGTAGAAGATGCCGAAGCCGTCGGGCGACATGCCCTGGAAGATGGCGCGCTTGTCCTCGTCCGTGCCCGTGCGCCTGGTGGCGAGGATGGAGAGATCGCCGTCGGGAGACTCACGGAGGATGGCGATGTTCTGCTCGCCCACGGAATCCACCCATTCCTGGTCCACGCTCATCACGATTTCCGCGTTCTCGACGGGCAGGTCCACGGTCACAATGGAGATAGCAAACGCCACGTCCTTGACGAACGGGATGGATGGGCTTGGAACTGGCGTCGGCGTAGCCTCGGCCGCCTGGAGCGAAAAGCCGACGGGCGCCAGCTCAAGCGGGCCGAACGAGCCGGGCAACGCCCGTGCGGAACTGGGACGATAGAGCCGCAACCCGGCAAAACGCGTTCGCGAGTTGAAGGGCGAGATAACATTTACCGAAAGGGACGAAAGGTTCGTCGGCGAGGACCTCATCGGAGCGCGGAGGACCGAGAAGCCGGTGTCGCGCGCGCCCCAACGGTCAAAAATTGGGAAGAACTGCTTCTGCGGGAGCACCTGCACATACGGGTTCATGACCGTGATGCGCGCCTCGGTGCCGGTACCCTGGACGAAGCCGGGTGTGCCCCCGAAGATGGCGACAGTGATTCCCGTGATGGGGTTGACCGCAAACGGTATCCGGACCATCTGCGGGGTCACGACCAGGCCTGACGCCGGGTCGCGGAACGTCAGGCCCACGTTCGCCGCTGTGCCAGAAAGAAGCGCTCCCAAGTTGATCGGCAGATTCAGAAATAACTGTGGCGGTGGAGCCAGAAACATGGGCCCTCCTGGCTCAAAAGGCGGCCTAACAAATATGGGTGGCGGCGCCATTTTCCACGTGAGGCCGGTGAGGGTCAGGCCCGGGCTGAGAAATGTGGTGAACGGGTTCACGCTCATGATCGTGCCAAGCCCCGTTCCAATGCCGAAATTAACAGAGGGCGGTGGCGCTTCCCTGGGTGGCCGTGGCTTCGGCACGTTCGGCGCCACAAATGGCGGCAGCGGAATCACCAGCGATATTACTGGTCCTGTTATCACTGGTCCGAATGGTCTTGTTAGCACATCCGCTGGCACTGCTATCGCCGGCCCGATGGTTATGACGGATGATGTCGTTGCCGGACGCGGCGTGGGCGTAGGCGTCGGCGTGATGGTCGGCGTGGGCGTAATAGTTGGCGTGGGCGTGGGCGTAATGGTTGGTGTGGGCGTAGGTGTAATGGTTGGCGTCGGCGTGGGCGTAATGGTCGGCGTGGCCGTCGGCGTATTCGTTGGAGTGGGCGTGGGGGTGCACTTGCCCGCTGAAAAGGCGTCGGAGATGGACTGGACCTCCGTCTGCGTGAGGGCACGGTTAAAGATCTCGACTTCGTCAATCGCACCCTTGAAATAGGGAGTGGAGATGGCGATTGGATAGCCTCGCCCGATCATCAGAGACGCGTTATTGGTCGCATTCCCTGTCCTGGTTGCTGCGGAGTATACCGCAGCGCCGTCAACGTAGAGCACGACTTGAGGTGACGCCCCTGTCCTTTGAACTGTTACCGCAACACTACGCCAGTTTCCATCAGCAACGTCCACGCTAGACACGTAGTTCGTGCACGAAGAGCCAGGGGTAGGCGAAGAATCGCAAACCAGGGTGGCGGCTGACCCATCGCCCAATTGGAAAGCTAGCCGGCCGTTGAAAAGGAAGAGGGCGTATCCCTGGACCCCACCTCCTGTCTCCACCCGCTTATCAAGAATCGGCCGAACTCCGGATTTGTCCGCGGAGTCAATCTTAATCCAGGCGTCTATCGTGAAATTATCGGTGGGATTTCCGAAAGAGAGGGTGCCAGGGCTGTCTGGGACCTCCACGAAGGTCGAGCTGCCATCAAACCCGAGTGCACCATTGACCATCCCAGTCACGGGAGCCGGTCCCGTGCCGCCGATTTGCCCGAGTTTGGTGACGCCGTTGCGACTGCCAATAATGTCATCGCACCTCGCGGCGCCCGTGGTCTCATTGAAGGTCCACCAGTGGACCAAACCGGACGGCAGCGGGGCGCATTTAGGCGTCGGCAGCGTACCCTGGGCCAGCGCCTCGCGGGCGTCCGAACCCGAGCCGCTCCAGATGCCGCCCACGAGCGCGGCGGCAAGGAGGACGGCGCCTGCCAGAAGGATGAGGACGGAAGGAGCCTTAAACAATGGTGATCGGTGCAAAGCGCATCCCTTTCCCTGTGAAAGGCGGAATCGGGAAAGGGCCCCGCCTGGCCCTCCGGTTCTCCTTTGCCTGCCGGGAGGCGTTCACCTCCGGGCTATGGTGACATGAAACTCTCTATTGGTGCTCAGGCGCGCCACAAGCCACACGGAACCAGCCGTCACCGGACTGGCATGTGGCGCCCGCACAGTCGCTACCATAGCAGTTGGGGCGACAATTGTCAAGGTCAGCGGGATATCCTTCGTGCCGGGTTGTTTCTGTACGAGAAGCGTATACGTCCACTGGTTGCTCGCGCGCTGCACAACCGTGGGGGGCAGCGCGTACTCAAAACGGATTTGCCGGGTCTGGCCGGGTGGTATGGTGAAGAAGTGTGAAAACTCCTGCTTGCCCCACAGGACGGCGCCCACGACGTTCCATGTGTTCGCCATCTCCGGCCCGAAGCGCGCCACCATGCTCCCTTCAGGTATGGGCACAAAGCTCGTGCCCAGCAGCTTGCTGCCCTCTGGTACATACGTGCGCAGGAAGTCCCAGTAGCAGCCTTCTTGCCACTCCTTGTAGTCCGAGACGAAGGTGGCCTGCTGCTGGCAGGTGGTCAAAGCCTTGCGGCTCGTGTTGGTGTAGGTGATGGTGAGCCGGGCCGTCGCCTTGCCGTCGTCGTCAATGCGCACCTGGTAGTCCAGGCCCTGGGTGATGGCCCCGTTCACCTTGTTGAACCCGACATTCGTGTCGGTTACCAGCAGGTAGTCGCCGTCGCGCTGAACGACGGCCCCATCCCACTGGTAGGCGTGGAGCAGGCCCTTGAGCGCCTGGTCATCCATGTCCATGAGGAGGCGCTTTTCCTCCATGTTCTGCAGAATGCTCCGGACTACTTTGCCACCCTCCGGGAAGGAAAGGCCCTGGTCCATGCGGAGCAGGATGCTCTCGAAGAGGCCCTTCATCAGGACTTTCTTTGCAGGGAGCGTCGGGCTCTCCGGCGGCGACCAGAAGCGGGAGCTCATGCCGTATTCCAGCTTCTGCTGAATGTTGGAGGGGTCCACCCGCTCCCCGGTGTACTGGAGCGTGACGGAGCCCAGGGCCTCCACCAGGTTGCGTACAGCCACCTCGTCCACCGCGATGACGCCGTCCACTGTCTCCCCTTGGCCTCTGCGGTAGAGCTCCCGGGCCTGGGTTGCCGCCGTGGGGAAGTCCGCGGACCAGTTGGAGTCGCGGAACGTCCAGATCCCTCCCCACAGGGTGATGGTCAGAGAGCGTGGAGGGACGGGCGCCTGCACGAGCCGGTCGTCCACGTCGGAGCTGTTGAAGAAGTCCAGGCGGGTCACCTTCGCCTTGTCCACGGTCACCAGCCACACGCCGGATAGGAACCCGCCCGTGGGACGTAGCTCCTGCGTGTTCTGGGCCAGGATGAGGAATGAGCGCGGCCTGTCCAGGCCCAGGAGCGTCCGGCTGAGCGCCGGCCCCGCCGTGGCCAGCTTCAGGCTTGCCTCCAGGCGGGGGCTGGCTGAGTCCAGGGCGTTGGCCGCCTCCGCGAGACCGGGCGGCAGCCTGGATGCATCAATGTTCTCGCGGGCGGCCTGGGCCCGCCGCAGGGCCTCCCGGGCCAGCGCGAACTGGGGGGCGCCGGCCTCCAGGGCCGACGCCATGTCGGCGTCGAAGGTGCTGAGCGAGATGCGGCTCAGGCGTCGTCGCGTCAGCGTCTGGGCTAGAGGCTCCAGTCCAGCCATTGTGTACTGGCCGGCGCGCACCACGTCCAGGCCCATGTCCAGGATGGGAGGCGCCGCCTTGACCTCCTCCGCGCCCGCAAGCCAGCCGGGGAGCAAGGGGCCGTAGCGGTCGGCGGCGTCTCTGAGGGCCGTCAGGTCCTTTGCCGCCGCGTCCATATCCTGGCGCAGGGATGACAGGCCATCCGATGGGAGCATGAGGGATGGACTGTTCACGGCTTCCTGCATGCGGGACAGCCGCCCCCGCACGCTCTGGGCCAGGCCCTGGACACGGAGGTACTCGACCAAGCCGAGCGCGGCGGCCACGACCATCAGCGCCCCGGCGGCCAGGAGAAGTCTGCGCCAAATCATGATGCGCTAAGGCAGGACGATGGTCTGGCCGGCAGAGAGTCCGTTCACCACTTCCACTTCCAGGCCGCTGCTGATGCCGGTGGCGACCTCCACGCGGCGAGGTCTGCCGCCGTCCAGGAGATCAACGTACTGGCGCGCGCCGTCGGATGTGATGGCGCGGGCCGGGATGACCAGGGCGCGGGGGTTGACGCGGGTCACCAGGGTGGCGTCAAGGCCGATGCGGATAGTGCGGGGTATCGTCTCGTTCGGCGCGAAGCCAATGAGCAAATTGTAGGCCCGTTGTCCCTGCCACAGGGTGGGCTTATCCGACACGGAAAGCACCGTCCCGATGTGTTCGACGCTGGGGAAGGGGTCGAGCACGACGCGCGCTTGCAGGCCGGGGGCTGCTTTGGAGCGGTCCACCTCCAGCACGGTGGCCTCCACCCGCACGCGGGAAGGATCGGCGAGCACGCCCACGGGGTCAAAGCCCCGCACCTGGTCGCCCACCTTTCGGTCCATGGAAAGGATGACTCCTGAGAATGGAGCGCGCAGAAGGGATGCCTCCTGCTGGTCCAAAAGGCGCTGGAGGACGCTTTCCCGGTATTTCACCTCTCGCTCGGCGCTCGCCACGTCTACCTTATTCAACTGCTCCTGCCGCAGCTGAATCGCAGCGTCCAATTGGACGATTTGCAGGTTGACCTCAGCTATGCGTTGCGCTGAGGGCGGGCCGACCTTCAGCTTGGAGAGCCGCTCCTGGGCGGACTGGAGAAGTGACTGCGCGTTGGCCAGGGCGCTTCGTTTGGAAGCCAGGTCACTGGGGTCAGGGCGTGGGGTGAAGCGGACGATGTCGTCACTCAGGGAGTCCAGCGCCACGATTGCCAGCCCGGTTTCCTGCACGGCGCTGGCGAAGCCTTGCGCCGCCTTTGCCCGCGCATCCGCTAGCTTTGTCTGGGCGGTGCGCATGTCGGCCTGAAGAGGCTCGATTTGGGCCTGCAACAGCGTCCCCCGCGCCACCCCTGCGAGGCCTGTGTCATAGGCTTTCCTGGCCTGGTCATACTCAGCCTGGGCCTGGGGAATGAGGAGCAGGACGCCGCTCTGGCCGACGACCAGTCCTGTCCGGGTGTTCTTGAGGCCCGTCTCGATGCCAGTGGTCAGCGTGTTCCCCGTGATGCGCGCGTCCAAGGCATCCATGTCCTCCAGGCGGACACCGGGGTCGCGCCGGGCTTGCACCACGGTGCGGCGGAGGTCGGTGACCAGGTTAAGGGCGCTTTCCAGCGCATCCAGCGAATCCTGGACGCCGCCGTTAGCCAGCCGGTCAGCCAGGCCCTGAATACGGTCGCGCATGAGGGTCAGGCCGGTCTTGAGGCGGCCCACCTGGTCCACGGCGGCTCGCAGGTGAAGCGCGGGGTTTTCCGCGCGCGTCAGGTCCTCCTGTGTCCTCCTGACGTCGTCCCGCGTCGCGGACACGGCCAGCTCAGCGCGCTGCTGGTCTGTCTGGGATGTGTTTCCTTCCAGGTCCGCCTTGGATGCATCTTCCAGCATTTTCCCCCGCGTGATTTTCAACTTGTCCACTTCATCCGCGGAGCGCTGGAGTTTGTTCAGGTCGCTTTTCGCCTTCTCCAGAGTGTACTGGGCGTCCTGGATGGTGTTGGACAGGCCGGGCACGCCCAGCTCAGCGAGGACCTGGCCCGCCTCAACCTGGTCGCCCGGCGCAACCTTGAGCGCTTTGAGCGTGCCATCGTTGGTGAACACGAGGGGTTCCTCGCGCACGGACACCAGACGCCCGCGGAGCTTCAGAGTCTCCGTCAGATTGCCCGTGGCGACGGTGTAGGTAGCGCGCTGGGGCGCGGGAGTAGGCGTGAAGAAAGGCTCGGGCACGGGACTGCCCTGGGCATGGGTCTCGCAGCCTGCGCTGATAAGGGACGCGGTGACGAGGAGCGTCAGGAGCAATGTGGAACGGGGCCAGCGTGTCATGGTCATATTCTAGGAAATTCTTACCGTTGACGCCGTGTCCGCCGTGGGCTTTCCCACAAGGCGCATGAGGCGTTCTATCACGGCCCGCTGTCCGTCTGTGCGCGCCGTTTCCACCAAGGCCCGCGCCTCTTGAAGCAGGGCCGTCCGAGACGGATAGTCGTTGGCCCGCACTTCGCGAATGCTGGGATGGGCCGTGGGCGCCATCGTCTCCCTGTGGGATGCTACCAGACTCTCTGACATCTTCTCCCCTGGGCGGGGGCCGGTGTATCGTATCTGAATGTCTTCGCCGACGCGCAGGCCCCGCAGTCGGATAATGCGCCGCGCAAGGTCAACAATGCGTATCGTCTCACCCATGTCCAGGACGAAGATGTCGCCGCCTTTGGTGAAGCAGGCGGCCTGGATGATGAGGCTGACCGCCTCCAGGAGGCCCATGAAGTAGCGGGTCATCTCCGGGTGGGTCACGGTGACGGGGCCGCCGCGCTCGATCTGCTTCACGAAAGTTGGGACGACGCTCCCTCGGCTGTTCAGGACGTTGCCAAAGCGAACGGCGGCGAACCGGGTGGCGCCATCGCGGGGCATGGTTACGGTGATCATCTCTCCGACCCGCTTGGTGGCGCCCATGACGCTTTCGGGCTCCACTGCCTTGTCCGTGGATATCAGGACAAAGCGCTCCGCCTGGTACTTGTAGGCCAGGTCGCATAGAATGCGCGTGCCCTCCACGTTGACTAGGACGGCGGCGTCCGCGTGCTCCTCCATAAGGGGCACGTGTTTGTAGGCGGCGCAGTGAAAGATAAGGTCAGGCTGTTGCTCTTTGAATATGTCTTCCAACCTGTTTTCCTGCAAGATGTCGCGGACCAATAGCCGGAAAGGTACTTTGTTGGGCAGAAGCCCTATCTCCAGACCCAGGTCGTAAAGTCCGCTTTCATTGTTGTCCAGAAGCAGAAGCATTCTCGGATTGTAGTGGGCCACCTGGCGGGAAAGCTCCGAGCCAATGGAGCCGGCCGCTCCGGTCACAAGGACGGTCTTCCCTGTGACGAGCCGCTGGCAGGCCTGCGCGTCCACGGGCACTGCTTTGCGGCCTACGAGGTCCTCCACTGTGATGTCCCGCAGACGAAGCTGACCGTCCTGTCCGTTGACAGTCTCCAGGATTTCTGGCTCAATCTGGATTTTGGCGGATGTCTCCTCGCACATGGAAAGGATCTCGCGGAAGTCAGCTCCCGACACGCGGTGCATGGCGATGACAATGGTATTCACATTCCCGCTGTCAACGATGTCTTTGATACGGCTGCGGTTTCCCAGGACCTTCACCCCATGCACCTGCATGCCTAGCTTCTGGGGGTCGTCGTCCACGAATCCGACTACTTCATACATCTGGGCTGCCCAGTTCTTGAGGCGCCATGCCATGAGTTGTCCTGCTTCGCCCGCGCCGATGATCAGCACCCGGTTGCCCCCTGCGCCCTGGCGTATGCGGCGGAGGCGCCAGAGGAAGCCGGTGACCAGACGCCAGCGGTAGCGGGTGGCGGCGAAGAAGCCCGCGGCAAAGATGCTGCCCATGATGACAACGCTCAGCGGTACGGGACGGATGGTGAACAGGGCGTCGCTCACGAGCAGCAGCAAGCCTGCCAGCCCCACGGCGCCCAAGATGCCGGTGGCCTCGGTGGAGCTGGCGTAGCGCCACAGGCGCTCGTACAGGCCGAAGGCGACGTTGGTCAGACAGTAAACGGCGGCAATGGGGAGCATGAAGACACGGAGGGTCTGGAGATATTCCTGAGGGATGCTGTCAAATCGGAGGAACAGGGCCGCGATGTACGCCGCCCCCACGAGAACCGCGTCGGTCAGAATGGGCAACGCGTACCGGCGAAATATGAAGAGCATATCCCGCTGGGGAATGCCGTTGTTTGCTACACCAGCGGACATACATCCCTCTTCTGTCTCCGAACGCCCCCGTCGCGTCCCCCCAACTCCCTACCTCACCGTCCTCAGCGCGTCCTGGAGCGCCTCGCAGACATACTCTATCTGCCCCTGCGTCATAAGCCCGGAAAAGGGCAGCGCCAGGGATGACCCGCCCGCCATCTCGGCCACCCGAAAGTCACCCTCCCGATGTCCGAATTGTGCTCGATAAAAGGGTTGCAGATGAATAGGCGGGAAATAGGGCCGTGTAGGCACGCCCCGCGACTGCAACCAATGTATAATTCTATCGCGATTTGCTCCATCCGTCAATCGCACGACATACCGGAACCAGCTCGCGCGCGTGGTGTCC
Source organism: Dehalococcoidia bacterium (assembly GCA_030648205.1). Taxonomy (NCBI): domain Bacteria; kingdom Bacillati; phylum Chloroflexota; class Dehalococcoidia; species Dehalococcoidia bacterium. The sequence continues at coordinate 25,043 of JAUSIH010000073.1, forward strand.
GAGGCGATGGAAGGGACCTGGACACCCGGCGCGTCCCGGAGGAGCCGTGTGTACGCCTGCGCCACCCGCTCGCGCTTCCGGAGCAACTCCTCTATGCGCTCCAGTTGGACCAGCCCCAGGGCGCAGCTCATCTCGTCCAGGCGGTAGTTGTAGCCGAGGCGCTCGTGCGCCAGCCACAGGTCGCCCTCGCTGCGGCCCTGGTTTCGCAGGCTGCGGAGCAGGGCGGCCAACGCCGGGTCGTCGGTGACGACGACGCCCCCTTCGCCTGTAGTCATCTGCTTGTTGGGGTAGAAGGCGAAGACGGCGGCGCGGCCAAACGTGCCCACCTTGCGCCCCCGGTACTCGGCGCCGATGGCCTCGCACGCGTCTTCGATGACCGTGAGGTTGCGCCGATGGGCTATGTCCATGAGCGGCGTCATGTCGCACGGCTGGCCGAAGATGTGGACCGGCAGAAGCGCTTTCGTGCGCGGCGTGATGCGCTCCTCCACCTGCCGCACGTCCATGTTCAGGGTGAGAGGGTCCACGTCCACGAACACCGGCGTCGCGCCGGCGTAGAGGATGCAGTTGGCCGATGCGATGAAGCTGTAGGGCGACGTTATCACCTCGTCGCCGGGGCCGATTCCCGCGGCGACCACGCACATGTGCAGCCCCGCGGTGCCGCTGCTGACGGCGATGCCGTGCCGCGCGCCGACGTAGTCGGCGAAGGCGCGCTCGAACCTCTCAAGGTTCGGGCCCAGCGCCAGGTGCGGCGTCGCCAGCACTCGGTTGACGGCCAGAATTTCCTTTTGTGTGATGTCGGGTTGTGACATGGGTATGTCCATATCAGCCTTTCGTCCAGGACGGCCGCAGCCGCAGGTTCCACCACAGGAACGTGCCAAAGAACATGATTCCTTCGAAGATACAGACGCCCAGCGCTACTTCAAGGGGGAGGTAGCGGAGGATGAGGGCGCTCAGTCCGAAGCCGATGGCGAAAAAATACATCAGGAGGACAGTGGCCGCGCGGGGAAGGCCCGCCCCGTGCAGCAGGTCGTAGATGTGATAGCGGTCACCCATCATGACGTCCTTACGACGCACGGCCCTGCGAACGACCGCCAGGATGACATCGGCGATGGGCATGCCCAGGACCAGGAGCGGCGCGGCGGCCTGGGCGATGTTCTGCGCCTGCGCCGTGAGCAGCACGACGACGGCCCCCAGGCTGAACCCCAGGAACAGGCTGCCGCCGTCGCCCATGAAGGTACGCGCGTGAGGGAAGTTGTAGGGCAGGAAGCCCAGGCACGCGCCCATCAGGGCCGCGGCCAGCAGAAGTGCGGGCTCGTTGTGGCTCTGCGCGGCGAGCAGGGCCAGGAAGCCCGCGGCGATGGCCGTCATGCCGCCTGCGAGTCCGTCCATGCCGTCCAGCAGGTTCACCGCGTTGGCGCCGCCCGCCAGATAGAAGAGCGCCGCGACGCCGCCCAGCACGATGGGCGAGACAGCGGGGCTGAGGGAGATGCCGGAGACGACGGCGAGGACGCCCGCGCCGATCTGCCCGATGAGGCGTGTCTTGGGCGACAGGCGGCGCAGATCATCCATCACGCCCACCGCGACAATGGCGGCGAGGGAGAGCAGCACGCCGCCCCACGCGAGGGGAGCGCCGCCCCCCGACGCGTAGCGCAGGCCGACGGCCAGGGCTATGATGACCGCCGCGAAGATGGCGAGGCCGCCCAGTCGCGGAGTGGGCAGCGCGTGGATGGCGAGCGGCCCCGGACGGTCCACGACGCCCAGGCGGCGGGCGACCAGAATGGACACAGGGGTCAGCGCGAGGGCCGACAACAGCCCGGTGATGACGAGAGTCAGAAGCAGCCAGGGAGTGGACATGCTACATGTCAAACCTAGTCCACGAAGCGGTACTTGAGCAATACCCAGAGGATTGCGAGTCCATCATGCCACCGAATCTTCTTGCCTTGTTCATAGCTGCGGCTGTTATATCTGACGGAGACCTCCGTGATCGGGTATTTGCGTTTGAGCAGTTTGGACGTTATCTCCTGGTCTAGTTCAAAGCGACGTGATCTGAGCGGGAAACTTCTGAGTAGTGGAGCGCGAAAGGCCTTGTAGCAGACCTGGGTGTCGGTGAGGTTGCCGCCATACAGGAAACGGGTAAGCAGGGTCAGGACAAGGTTCGCGAAGTATTGGGACGGGATGAATCGGTGCTCCTTGGCCTTGAAGCGCGAGCCGTAAACAACATCCGACTTGTTCTCCAAAAGAGGCGTCACCAGTGCGGGATAATCCGCGGGATCATACTCCAGGTCTGCGTCCTGAAAAACGATGATGTCTCCCGTCGCCCTTGCACTCGCCACCTGCAGGGCTGCCCCTTTGCCCTGGTTTGTCGGCTGACGAATCA
>JAUSIH010000074.1 GCA_030648205.1 Dehalococcoidia bacterium
CAGAAGAACAAACTCCGTTCGCAACGCCACGGTAGACACCTCCTGCCATGGCATGACCACCTCCTGTTGTTGAGAAGTCATGCCTATTATGGTGTCCACCATGTCCCTGATCACGTGTTCACGATGTCCCTGATCCATACACTTAAGGTGGGGGACGTCCCCAGTGCCCCCGACTGAGGGGCCAAACCCCCTCAATCGCTTCCCCGCGTGCGGGCGCATGCTATCATGCTCTGTCATGAAAGCCTTCGTGCTCGCGGGCGTATCCAGCGGGGTCGGCAAGACCACCATCGCCACCGGCGTCATCGGCGCCTTGGCCCGCCGCGGCCTACGCGTGCAGCCCTTCAAGGCCGGCCCCGACTACATTGACCCCACGTATCACTCCACCGCCGCGGGCGTGCCCTCCCGCAACCTGGACGGCTGGATGCTGGGCCGCGACGCTCTCCTGGAGCTGTTCCAGCGCGCCGCCGCGAAGGCGGACGTCTCGGTCATCGAAGGCGTCATGGGCCTGTTCGACGGGCGCGCGGGCGAGAACGGCGTCGGCAGCACCGCCGACCTGGCGAAGACGCTGGGCGCGCCGGTGGTGCTGGTGGTGGACGCGTCGAAGATGGCGCAGAGCGCCGCCGCCCTCGTTCTGGGCTACAAGAGCTACGATCCGGCGCTGCGCGTGGCGGGCGTCATCCTGAACAACATCGGCAGCGAGGGGCACTACCGCATGACCGTGGAGCCTATCGAGTCGGCGACGGGCCTGCCGGTGCTCGGCTACCTGCCTCGCGGCGAGGACCTCAAGCTGCCGGAGCGCCATCTGGGCCTCGTGCCCACGGTGGAGGGTCCCGCCAGCCGCGACTACTTCGAGCGCGTGGCGGAGCGCGTCGCGCGGCACATTGACCTGGACCGTCTGCTGGCCCTCGCCGCCGACGTGCGCCTGACGCCCCGGACGCCGACGCTCTTCCCGGCGCAGCCGGTGGCGCGGCGCTGCGCCATCGCCGTCGCGCGGGACAAGGCGTTCAGCTTCTACTACCAGGACAGCCTCGACCTGCTGGAGGCCTGGGGCGCGGAGTTGCAGCCCTTCAGCCCGCTGGCGGACGCCGCCCTTCCCGGACGGGAAGGGGACGTCGCGGGCGTCTATATCGGCGGGGGCTTCCCGGAGATGTACGCGGGCGAGCTGGCGGCCAACGCCGCGATGAAGGCGTCGCTGCGGGAGGCGGCGTCACGCGGCGTGCCGGTGTACGGCGAGTGCGGCGGCCTGATGTACCTGGGGGAGAGCATCGTGGACATGGAGGGTCGCCGCCAGCCGATGGTCGGCCTGACGCCCGCCCGCTCGACGATGGCCGGGCGCAAGCTGACGCTGGGCTACCGCACGGTGCGCGCGCGGTGCGCCACGCCCATCTTGGGCGTCGGCGACGAGGTGCGCGGCCACGAGTTCCACTGGAGCGTGCTGGAGAGCGCCCCCGCCGCAGAGACCGCCACGTATGACGTGCTGGACCAGCCGGGGCGAGTGGAGGGTTATGCCGTCGGGAGCGTCACGGCCAGCTACGTGCATCTGCACCTGGGGGCGCGGCCCGGCCTGGCGCGGCGCTTCGTGGAGAGCTGCCCCGCGATACGGAAGACCTAACATGGTGTCCTCGAAGTTTGCCGCAATGTCATTGCGAGCCCCGATGAAATCGGGGCGTGGCAATCTGGCGGCGGGGTCCACCCCTCTTCCAGATTGCTTCGTACGCGCGTTGCAAGGACAGGACACGAGTGCCCTGTAACCGAAATGTCATGCATATTCGGACGAACGCCAATGACCACGGGCATGACTTCTGCTTTCGTCATACCGGCTTCCGCCGGTATCCAGGGAGTGCTGGGAACGCTGGATTCCGGCTTTCGCCGGAAAGACGGTGAGTAACCAAGGATGCTCCCCCAACAGGCTCCGCGCATGCATTAGTACGCGAACTTTAGTTACAGGACACTGGCATTGCGCCACGAACACTTACGTCGATGCAGACACGACAAACGGGGTGTAGCGACGCGGATACGGACGGCATGACATGACTGCCAAGGTGTTGATGGTACAGGGGACAGGCTCGTCGGCGGGCAAGAGCCTGCTGGTGACGGCGCTGTGCCGCATCCTCCGGCAGGAGGGCTGGCGTGTCGCGCCGTTCAAGGCGCAGAACATGGCGCTCAACGCATATATCGCGCGGGAGGGCGGCGAGATAGGCCGGGCGCAGGCCGTGCAAGCGGAGGCGGCGGGCGTCGAGCCGTCGGTGGACATGAACCCCGTCCTGCTCAAGCCGGAGGCCGACCACCGCAGCCAGGTCGTCGTGCTGGGGCGGGCGCTCCGCAGCGCGACGGCGCGGGAGTACTACGCGCTCCGCGACGAGCTGTGGCCGGTCATCACGGGCGCGCTCGACCGCCTGCGTGCCGCATACGACGTCGTCGTCATCGAAGGCGCGGGCAGCCCCGCGGAGGTCAACCTGCGCCGCCAGGAGATGACGAACATGGCGGTGGCACGGTACGCCCGCGCGCCGGTGCTGCTGGTCGGCGACATAGACCGGGGCGGCGTCTTCGCGGCGCTGGTGGGCACGCTGGAACTGCTGGAGCCGGACGACCGCTCGCTGGTGCGCGGGCTGGTCATCAACAAGTTCCGCGGCGACCTAAGCATCCTGGATGACGGCCTGCGCTTCCTGGAGACGCGGACGGGCCTGCCTGTGCTCGGCGTGGTGCCCTACGTGCGCGACCTGCACATCGCGGAGGAGGACTCGGTGGCGCTGGACACGCGTCCTTCCACGGAAGGACGGGCGTCGCTGGACATAGACATCGCCGTCGTGCGGCTGCCGCGCATCTCGAACTTCGACGACTTCTCGCCGCTGGAGCGCGAGGGCGCGCGGGTGCGGTACGTGGAGTCGCCGTCCGAGCTGAGGCGGCCCGACCTCGTCGTGCTCCCCGGCACCAAGACCACGATAGCCGACCTGGCGCACCTGCGTCGGAGCGGGCTAGCGGACGCGGTCGTGGCGCTGGCGCGGTCGGGGACGTACGTGCTGGGCATCTGCGGCGGGTTCCAGATGCTCGGGCGCGAGGTGCGCGACCCCGACCACGTGGAGTCGGAGCAGGAGCGAGCCGACGGGCTGGGCCTGCTGCCCGTGGTGACGACGTTCGCGGGAGAGAAGGTCACGCGGCGGGTGCGGGGGCGCGTGGCCTCGCCGCTCGGACTGCTGGCGGACGCCGAGGGCGCGACGTTCCACGGGTACGAGATACACATGGGCCGGACGGAGTTCGAGGACGCCGATCCTTCGACTGGCTCAGGACGAGCGGCTTTTGTGATGACGGAGCGCGACGGTGAACCATGCGACGAGCCGGACGGCGCCGCGGACGCGCAGGGGCAGGTCGTCGGCACGTACGTCCACGGCCTGTTCGAGAGCGCGGCGCTGCGGCAGGCGGTGCTGCGTCGGCTGGCCACCCGGAAGGGCGTGGCGTACGCGCCGTCGTCGGACTCTCGCGACGCCGACTACGACCGGCTGGCAGACGTGGTGCGCGGAAGCCTGGACATGGCCGCGGTGCGGCGCATCGCCGGGCTGGAGGCGCGCTCCGGCGGCGGGGGCTGAGGGCATATACCTCACCCCCTGGCCCCCTCTCCGCATGCGGAGAGGGGGGAGAAAAAGAGCTTTTCGGGAGGACACCTCCCGTACCCTCCGGCGGGGACTCCGTCCCCTGCACCTCTGGGCCTGTCCCACGGGCGAGACGGAGAGAGCAGTTATCTCACTGATTCGACTTGCCCAAGGGAGGCCCTCCAGTGCTTTCCGGCGGGGACTCCGTCCCATGCACCCGCGTGTGGAGAGGGCATCTACCTCACCCTCTGTCTCCCTCTCCGCGATGCAGCGAGGGAGAAGGCGACGGACGGCGATTTGAATTGTTTTGTTAATTTCGAGGGGCCTTTCCTATCTGGTGTTGCAATCTGTGGGGTCGGGTTACGGGTATTTGTTCCTGTTATGTCTGGTCGGGGGGGGGCCATGAACTGTCCCATGCGGGCGCTCGGGGCTTCGCGGATGCGGCGTCGAGCGGCGTGGGGCAGTCTTGGTTTCGTTCCGTGTGGGCGACAGGGCAGACACGCGTGTCTGCCCCTACGAGGCCGATGACGGCGATTCCGTTCACAGGGTAGCGCGCGATTATGGGGTGGGGCAAGGGGCGGGTGGCGGGGGACGGGTGGGGGTTGGGGATTAGGGGTTAGGGATTGGGGATTGGTGTTACCGCGCCCCTGCTTGCCGCGCGAAGTGATGCGCCTGCTTGTCATCCTGAGCATACGGAAGCGTCTCCAACAGCGTTCTTGACGTGCCCCAGAGTCGTGAATGGTATGCTGTAAACACAGAATACAGTTGGACGACACGGTTGGAAGTCGTTTGTATATGAGAGGAGCAGACAATGCCATACCAGGAACCAGCCAACGACCTGTCCGCCAAAACAAGAGACATGCATCTGGCACTCGAATCACTAAAAGAAGAACTGGAAGCTGTCGATTGGTACAACCAGCGTGTTGACACCAGCAAGGATACAGGGCTCAAAGCCATATTGGCGCATAACCGCGACGAGGAGAAGGAACATGCCTCGATGCTTTTGGAATGGATACGCCGAAAGGATCCAAAATTCTCGAAAGAATTGAAGGACTGCCTGTTCACGGAAAAGGCCCTTGCACACAAATAGAAATGCCTGACCGCTCGCTCAAGGCCGATGTCCCTGACGGGCCACGGCCTTACCTCAAACGTCAGGCGCCTGCGTGGATGTACGACGGTCTGTCGTCGTCCCAGGCAGAGGGAGACGCAGCAAGATGAGCGAAAATCACAACCATACGCCTTTCGTCACAGCCGGCATCGTGCTTGGCCTGGGTCTCGGCGGCTTCGTCGACGGGATCGTCCTGCACCAGATTCTCCAATGGCATCACATGCTGACAAGCGCGGGCTTTCCACCGACCAGTGTCGGCAATCTGGAAGTGAACACGCTGGCGGATGGCCTGTTTCACGCCACCACCTGGGTGAGCACGGTGATTGGGCTGGCGCTACTGTGGCGAGCCAAAAGACAGGGCGAACAGCCGCCAGTGAAGATATTGGTTGGTCCCATTGCCGTCGGCTGGGGTTTGTTCAACCTCGTTGAGGGGATTATTGACCATCACATTCTGGGCATCCACCATGTCCGATCAGGACCAGACCAGCTCCTCTGGGACCTCGCGTTCCTCGCCTTTGGGGCGATCCTGGTGGTCATCGGCTGGATGGTGGCGCGCGGCGGGCAACGGAAAAAGGCAACAGAGTAGTCAATGGTCATATTGGGCGGCTATGTACCTATCTGAAAACCCTCACCCCCTCTGTCCCCCGCTCCCTTGGCAAGGGAGCGGGGGAGGAAAAGAGAAGCTGGGGGACACCCCCAAGCCCCCGCCAGAGGGGGCGTATCCCCTCTGCACTCCCCGGCGCCGCGGTTTTCGGATAGGCTCTAAGTTACAGTACGCCAGCTCAGTCGCATCCGCGGTCGGCAAGGCACAGGTTCGGGCATCGCAAATGAATTTCTCATTCAGCGACTCGGCCTGGCCCCGCCCCAGCGGGTGAAGCGGAACGGTAGACCCCTGAGCCAGTGGCGTTCGTAGTGAGAGGGCGGTTCGAAGTACTGATCTCGCTAAGCAGGTGATCAGGCCGACCACCGTTACGACTGAAAAGGAGGCACCAATGAGTACGATCACGGCGAAAGACGGCACGCAGATCTATTACAAGGACTGGGGCAGCGGACAGCCCGTGGTCTTCAGCCATGGCTGGCCGCTGAGTGCGGACGCCTGGGAAGACCAGATGGTGTTTCTGGGTGCCCGCGGATACCGCTGCATCGGCCATGACCGCCGC
>JAUSIH010000075.1 GCA_030648205.1 Dehalococcoidia bacterium
ACAGCGGTTTCCTGGCCCGCGCCGCCGTGCCCGCGCTCCTGCTTATTCAGGTATCATCTCTCCCCATGGCCTTCTTCGTTATCCGTCAGCAGAGGGCGAGGCCGTGAGCAATATAGCGGTGCGCTGCGCTGGCCTGAGCAAGAGCTTTGAGGATGTCCCGGCGGTCCAGGACATAGACCTGGAGGTCGTTGAGGGGAGCACCCTGGCCCTCGTCGGCCCCAGCGGATGCGGCAAGACCACGCTGTTGCGGCTTATCGGTGGGTTTGAAGTCCCCGACTCCGGCTCCGTGGAGGTCAGCGGGCGTCCGGTGGTCGGCCCGGGCCTCTTCGTCCCGCCGGAGAAGCGCCGGGTGGGCATCATCTTTCAGGACTATGCCCTTTTCCCCCACATGACCGTCGCGGAGAATATCGCCTACGGGCTGCCCCGTGACGCCGACCGCCCGGAGCGTGTCCGCCAGATGGTTGCCCTGAGCGGCCTTGCTGGCATGGAGTCGCGCATGCCCCACGAGCTTTCCGGCGGACAGCAACAGCGCGTGGCCCTGGCCCGCTCCCTGGCGGCGCGTCCTCATGTGCTTCTGCTGGACGAGCCTTTCTCCAATCTGGACCTCGGACTGAGGGAGCGCGTCCGGTCCGAGGTCAAGGACATCCTCAGCCTGGCGGGCGCCACCGCCATCTTCGTCACACACGACCAGGACGAGGCCCTGCTGCTGGGCGACCGCGTGGCCGTGATGAACCACGGGCGTATTGAGCAGGCGGACACGCCGGAGCGGGTCTTTCATCATCCCTCCTCGCCCTTTGTGGCGACGTTCTTGGGAACCGCCGACATGCTCCCCGCGCGCGTAGCCGGCGAAGTGCTGACCGCCGAAATCGGCGTGCTCCCCTTCGGCGGCGATCTGCCCGTCGGCACGGAGGTGAGGCTTCTTGTCCGGCCGGACGATATCTCCATCCAACCGGACCCGGACGGGCCAGGCCGGATCGTGGAGGCGCGGTTCCAGGGTGGCTCCTATCTTTACAAGGTCCGCCTGCCCAGCGGAACCACTATCCACAGCCTGCAGTCCCACATCCGGCGGTTCCGCATCGGCACTCCCGTATCCATTAGTCTGGAGCCGGGGCATGACCTCCCCTGCTTCCATCAGGGCCGGCCCGTGCGGGGCGCCGGAGGTCGAGCCGTGCGGTAGGCTGGCCCTCGGGACCATAAGTTGTGAGAGAACACGACGCCGTTGACAGCCCTGGGATCCGGTGGTACACTTTTCGTCACATTTGAATACAGGCTGCGAACGGGACTAGTACGTTCTGAGCGGGGCTCCAGAGAGCCGGGGAAAGGTGAGAGCCCGGCGTCAGCGCATGAGCCGAATGGACCCGGGAGCCGCGCACCGAAAGCCGGAAGGCCGGTAGGATGCGCCGGAGGGGCACCGATATAACAGCCCAGGGCATCTCCTTCCAGGGAAGGACGTGCTCCAACAAGTGCCCCGGATGCGTTTGCGCCGGGGAACAAGGGTGGTACCACGAGGACCTCTCGCCCCTTGGCGAGAGGTCCTTTTGTTTGACCAGGATGGCCCGTGCGGCATTGCTGATGTATGCCTCAGGGCGCGTCGCGGGACACGTGACCGGAGTATGAATCCAAATAGAACGGGCGGCGTTAATAACAGTATCAGGCCTTGCAACCGGCCTGAAAATTTTGACAAGAGGTGCATCGTGACACGCTACTCTTTGCTCAGCCTGGGTCTGGGCCTGGCCCTGCTGGTGGCCGCCTGTGGCGCTCCGGCTCCCCCGCCGTCGTCCGCGCTTCCGGCCAGCCCGCCTCCCCAACCCGCAGCCGCCCCCGCGCCCGCGCCAACGCCCACACCGAGGCCAGCCGCCTCGCAGCCCGCGCTCGCCCCGCCCGCGGCCCCCACGCCGGACGCTCGGCCCGCGGTCAAGACGCCAGCCGTTGTCCGGCTCACGCTGGTCAAAGACAGATCGGAGGCGCGCTTCCTGTCGCGGGAGACGATCGCCAACGTGCCGCTGCCCCGCGATGCCATCGGCACGACGAAGGTAATCAGCGGCGTATTGGCGATCAGCGGCGACGGCAAAGTCCTCCGTGACCAGTCCAAGTTCACGGTGGATATGGCATCCTTGCAGTCGGGCAGTGCCAACCGAGACCGCGACATCAAGGCCAGGACACTGGAGGTCGGCAAGTACCCCACGTCCGAGTTCGTCGTGACGGAGGTCAAGGGCCTGCCATCGCCGCTGCCCACGTCCGGCGTCCTCAAGTTTCAGCTTATCGGCGACATGACCCTGCACGGCGCCACGAAGCCCGTGACGTGGGACGTGACCGCGCAGATGAACGAGGGGGGAATGATCGGTCGGGCCTCGGCCGCCGTGAGGTTCGCTGATTTCAATATGACGAGGCCGTTGACAGCCGTTGTCCTCAGCATCGAGGACACGGTGCGGTTGGAGGTGGACTTCACCGCCGCCAGGAGCCAGACGCCAGCGGCGAGCGCCCCCGCCCAGACACAGCCTGGCCCTGGGGCGACCGCGCCTACCGGGCCCTCCGCCAGAGGGACGGCGGGCGCCACGCCCGCCGCTCCGTCGCCCGCGGTAGCCAGGGCGCCCGCGCTCCAGGAATACGCCGTGCCGCCCGGATCGGGGCCGCACGATGTTGCCCCGGCGGTGGACGGCGGTGTCTGGTACACCGCCCAGCGCACTGGCGAACTGGGCTGGCTGGACCCGGCGACGGGAAGGACTCGCCACGTTAAGTTGGGCGCAGGCTCCTCGCCGCATGGGGTGATCGTCGGGCCGGACGGGGCGCCCTGGATAACGGACGGCGACTCAACGCCATTGTCCGGGTTGACCCAAAGACGGACGCAGTGAAGGTGTTCCCGCTGCCCGCGGGGAGCGGTTACGCCAACATGAATACGGCCACGTTCGACAGGAAGGGCGTGCTGTGGTTCACGGGTCAGTCCGGCTACTACGGTCGACTGGACCCTGCGACCGGGAAGCTGGACGTATGGCCCGCGCCGCTGGGCCGCGGTCCCTACGGCATCGCCACGACGCCGGACGGCGCGGTGTACTACGCCTCACTAGCGGGCAGCCACATCGCCCGCATCGACACAGCGACGGGCGCGACCACTGTGCTGCAGCCGCCCACGCCGCGACAGGGTGCGCGCCGCGTCTGGTCGGACTCCAAAGGCCGCATTTGGGTCAGCGAGTGGGACTCCGGCCAGGTGAGTGTGTATGACCCATTCACCCGCTCGTGGCGCGCGTGGAAGCTACCCGGCGGTTCGCCGCAGGCGTACGCGGTGTACGTGGACGAGCGCGATATCGTCTGGCTCAGCGACTTCGGCGCGAACGCGATGGTCAGCTTCGACTCGGCGACGGAGAAGTTCCAGTCGTACCCGCTGCCGAGCTACCCGTCCAACGTGCGGCAGATCCTGGGTCGCTCCGGCGAGGTCTGGGCCGCTGCGTCCGGCGTGGACAAGCTCATAGTCATACGGACGTCGTAGCGGCGCGCGCGAGACAATAGCGAACGTTGGGCGGGGACGTGAGATTTCAAGAGTGTCCGAGATTCGTGGTATGATGACCCCGGCTTTGGAATAGAGCGGGACCGCGCCAAGCGGCTCGTTTAGCGAGGAGGACTCATGTCCAAGAGTGACGTGACCAAGATTCTGCTGGACGAAAAGGAGATTCCGGAAGCGTGGTACAACATCCAGGCTGATCTCCCTGTACCACTGCCACCGGTGATGCACCCGGGGACGGGAAAGCCCATCGGCCCGCAGGACCTGGCGCCCATCTTCCCCATGGAGATCATCAAGCAGGAGGTCAGCCAGGAGCGGTGGATACCCATCCCGGAAGAGGTCCGGGATATCTATAAGCTGTGGAGGCCCTCCCCCGTTTATCGTGCGCACCGGCTGGAGAAGGCCCTGGGGACTCCTGCTCACATCTATTACAAATACGAAGGTGTCAGCCCGGCGGGCAGCCATAAGCCCAACACCGCCGTCGCTCAGGCGTACTACAACAAGAAGGAAGGTATCCGGCGGCTGACCACGGAGACCGGCGCCGGCCAGTGGGGCAGCGCGCTGGCGCTGGCCTGCCAGTTCTTCGGCCTGGAGTGCAAGGTCTACATGGTCAAGGTCAGCTACCATCAGAAGCCCTACCGGCGTATGATGATCGAGACTTGGGGCGCCAAGGTGGTGGCCAGCCCCAGCACGGACACGCAGGCAGGGAAGAAGGTGCTGGCGCAGGACGCCAACTCGCCGGGAAGCCTGGGCATCGCCATCAGCGAGGCGGTTGAAGACGCCGCCACGCACGACGACACCAAGTACTCGCTGGGCAGCGTGCTGAACCATGTCATGTTGCACCAGACCGTGGTGGGACTGGAAGCCAAGAAGCAGATGGAGAAGGCTGGCGAGTACCCGGACATCATCATTGGGTGTATCGGAGGCGGCAGCAACTTTTGCGGACTAATTCTGCCCTTCGCCCAGGACAAGCTGAAGCAGGGGAAGAAGACGCGCATCATCGCGGTGGAGCCAGAGTCCGCGCCCAGCCTGACCCGAGGCGTCTACGCGTACGACTTCGGGGACACGGTTGGCCTGACGCCTCTCATCAAGATGCACACTCTGGGCCATACCTTCGTTCCGCCCTCCATTCACGCCGGCGGCCTGCGGTATCACGGCATGTCGCCCATCGTGTCCCTGCTGTACGACCAGAAGGTGATTGAGGCGAAGGCGGTGCACCAGAAGACCACGTTCGAGGCGGCGGTCCAGTTTG
>JAUSIH010000076.1 GCA_030648205.1 Dehalococcoidia bacterium
ACCAAGGAGCGGGAACTGGTAACGGCGAGCGCGGCGTAATGGTGCGACCAGGATGACGTCGTCTCACACCACTTGACGGGACACGACCGCCAGAGGCGTCATTCAGGCGCTGAATCGCAGCGTCCACCAGGCTATTGACACATAGGTCTCCATATCAGGTTGAGACGCGGGTCTTCCATGAGGGCGATTCCTCACCCAGCATATCACGACTTGTGATTTTTACCACAATCTGTAATTCACATGCACATCGGATGCACCAGACCTGCTGCACCAGTCTCCTGATTAACGAAGCGCTACACCACGAAACGACGAATGATACGATATCGCAAGGACGTCCGGTTGCTGACGCGTATGATAGCCCCCTGCGTGGCCCGTCGCTTCTCCGGCTCCGGGGCCGTGCTCTCTGCGCCGCGTCTGTGACCACGAAAGGTTTAATGGTAGGCGTCGGCAGCGGTAATAGATTTGAACGCATCTAAAAATAGTGCAGCTGTACTATTGTGATAATGAAAATGCACTATTGACGGGTTATACCTGCGAGGATATACGCTAATGAGCACTTTTCCTAAATTTATCGGCGGGTCTGGCGGGAACGTGGGCAATACATGTTGAAACGCATTTATCCCATCGAGGACTTCTGTATCGCTTGCCGGCATTGCGAGCTGATGTGTCAGCTTGAGCATTCCCCCAGCCGCGACCTTATCCAACTCTTCAAGGGCACCTCCTCTTCTTCTCTCAAACGCATCTTCGTCCTGCAGAAAGGCCCTGTATCCCTCGCCCTCAACTGCCGCCACTGCGACGAGCCCCTGTGCGCTTACGCCTGCGTGGCGGGGGCGCTGACCAAGGACCCAGCGACGGGGATCGTCAACTTCAACCAGGACAAGTGCATCGGCTGCTGGACATGCATCGTGGCGTGCCCCTACGGGGTCATCGTCCGCAACCCCGGTACCGGCCGCATCACCAAGTGCGACCTGTGTCCGGGCCGAGATGTTCCGGCCTGCGTTGAGGCGTGCCCCAACGGGGCGCTCGCGCTGGCGGAGGCGTAGAACGATGACCCGCTACGTCATTGTCGGCAACTCGGCGGGCGGCATAGGTGCCGCAGAGACCATCCGGGCGACGGACCCGGACGGTCATGTAACCATTCTGTCCGACGAGTCGTACCCCGCCTATTCACGCCCCGCTATCTCCGAGTTCCTGGCCGGCGAACGCACCTTCGGCGAGCGGATGCTGTTCCGGGACGCCGACTTCTACAAGCGCCTCCGCATCGAGTGCATGCTGGGGACCCGCGTGGCCCGAGTACATACTAAAGAGCGGGCCGTTGAGCTGTCCGATGGACGGCGCGTCCCCTACGACCGCCTCCTCCTGGCGACGGGCGGCACGCCCATCATCCCGCGCATGGAGGGCCTGACTCTGCGCGGCGTGCACCCCTTCACGACGATGGACCACGCCAAGAGCTTCCATGAGGCTCTCTCCAGCGGCAAGAACCGCGTCGTTGTCATCGGCGCAGGCCTGATTGGCTGCAGCCTGGTGAATGGGCTGCTGCACCGGGGAGGCATCCAGATTACACTGGTGGAGTTGAAGGACCGGGTGCTGAGCACCATGGTGGACACCCACGCCTCCAGCCTGGTTGAGAAACGCCTGAGCAAGATGGGCGTGAGCGTGCGCACCGGACGCTCCGCCACCAGGATACTTCCCCGTCCGGACGACGCCACATCCGTGGGCGGCGTCATGCTGGACAACGGCGAGCTTGTCTCCTGCGACGTCGTCGGCATGGCGGTCGGCGTGACCCCGCGCGCGGAACTGGCCCGAGAGGCAGACATCCGGTGCAATCGCGGCATCCTGGTGGACGCCCACATGGAGACGAGCGCGAGGGGGGTCTTCGCCTGCGGGGATGTCGCCGAGGCGCAGGACTTCATCTACGGGGTCCCTCGCGTCACGGCCATCTGGCCCACCGCCTACATGGGAGGACGCGTCGCCGGAGCGAACATGGCGGGCGCGACGACCCGCTACGATGGCTGCACGGCCATGAACGCCTTCAGCTACTTCGACATGGCGCTGATCTCCGCGGGAATGTTCGACCCCGACCCCGCGCTGGGCTATCCCGTCGTCGCAAGAGAGAAACCCGACGCTTACAAGAAACTGGTCATCCGCGATCACAAGCTCATTGGCTTCGTCATGGCGGGGGAGATCGAACAGTCCGGCGTCCTCTTCAACCTCCTGCGTGAGCAGACCGACGTCCGCTCGTTCGAGGGGCGTCTTGCCGACTGGGATTTCAGCATGGCATCCCTGCCGCGAGACCTGCGGGGCGCCTGGATCGGCGGGCCTGGCTACGCAGCTCCGACGGAGAAGCAGCCCGTGGCTGGACCCGTAGCAGAGAAAGTGTCCCCATGAAAGGCCTCCTGAACCCCGACAACCGCTACGGGGACGACAAGTCCAGCGCCGCGTGTTCTCTCTTTGGCATGCTGGATACGACAGGCCGGCGCTTCTCCAGCGAGGCCGTCATCCGCGCCATCACCAACATGCACGACCGGAGCAACGGCCTGGGCGGTGGCTTCGCCGCGTACGGCATCTATCCCCAGTACCCGGAACACTACGCCCTGCACGTCATGTACATGAGCCAGGCCGCTAAAGCGAACGTGGAAACCTACCTGCGCGCCGAATTCGACATCGAGCACGCCGAGCCGATACCCACCAGTCCCGCCAACGGCATCGTCAATCCGCCGGACGTGTGGCGCTACTTCGCCCTGCCCAAGCAACTGGACGGACTCTCCGGCGACGATACCGTGGTGCAGCGGGTCATGCACGTAAACACCAGCATTGCCGACGCGTTCATCTTCTCTAGCGGCAGGAACATGGGCGTCTTCAAGGGCGTGGGCTTTCCAGAAGCCATCGCACGCTACTTCCGCCTGGAGGAGTATCAGGGCTACCTCTGGACGGTGCATGGTCGCTTCCCCACCAACACGCCCGGCTGGTGGGGCGGCGCGCACCCATTTAATGTCCTGGACTGGACGGTCGTCCATAACGGCGAGCTTTCCTCCTACGGCATCAACCGCCGGCACCTGGAGATGTTCGGCTACTTCTGCACCCTCCAGACCGACACTGAGGTAGCCGCCTACGCCGTGGACCTCCTGGTCCGGCGGCACGGCCACTCCATAGAGACCCTGGCCAAGATCCTGGCAGCGCCCCTCTGGTCCGAGATAGACCGGATGCCGCCGCGGGAGCGCGCCCTCCATCAGACGCTGCGCCAGGTGTACGGCAGCCTGCTGCTGAACGGCCCCTTCACCATCATCATCGCCCACACGGGGCAAATGATCGGCCTGACGGACCGCATCCGGCTCCGCCCCCTGGTGGCGGGTGTCCGCGGAGACGTGCTGTACCTCTCGTCGGAGGAGTCGGCCATCCACTTGGTGTGCCCGGACGTAGAGCGGACGTGGACACCCATGGGCGGCGAGCCTGTCGTCGGCACGGTGGGCGTGGCACCGGGCCCGCCGAAGAGCGCCGCGACCACCCAGGCCGCGGGCCGCAAGAGCGCGCGCGGGAGGGGCTAGTCCATGATTGTCACCAGCCACAACGGCCACACAAAGAGCTACCTGAAGCCGCGCTTCCGCGTGGACATCGTGGACGAGCGCTGCATCCGCTGCGGGTGCTGCGTCGAGCAGTGCAGCTTCGACTCCATGTATTTCGATACGCAGTACCAGCGCATCGGCAGCACCGACGAGAACTGCGTCGCGTGCCACCGCTGCGTCGTCTTCTGCCCCACCCAGGCCATCACCATTCACCAGATGTCCATTGAGTACAAACACAACGACCACTGGCGCCCGGATGTCATTGAGGACATCACGCGCCAGTCGGAGACCGGCGGCGTCCTCATCACGGGCATGGGCTCGGACAAGCCCTGGACATGCTACTGGGACAAGCTGTGCCTCAACGCCAGCCAGGTGACCAACCCGTCCATTGACCCCCTGCGGGAGCCTATGGAGTTGCGGACGTTCCTGGGGCGAAAGCCCGATCGGCTGGAGATAGACCCCCGGACAATGGAGATGAAGACCACGATGGGGCCGCAAGTCCGCATTGAGACGCCCATCATGTTTTCCGCCATGTCCTACGGGGCCGTCAGCCTGAACGTGCACGAGGCGCTGGCGCGGGCCGCGAGCTTGGCGGGGACGCTCTACAACACCGGCGAGGGCGGACTGCATCCCAAGCTGTTCAAGTACGGCCCGCACACGATTGTGCAGGTGGCATCCGGGCGCTTCGGCGTACACCCCGCCTACCTGGACGTGGGGCGCATCGTGGAAATCAAGATTGGGCAGGGCGCCAAGCCAGGGATCGGCGGCCACCTGCCCGGCGAGAAGGTCAGCGCGACGGTCGCCACAACGCGCATGATTCCCCAGGGCACCGACGCCCTTTCGCCCGCGCCGCAGCACGACATCTACTCCATTGAGGACCTGTCCCAGCTCATCCACGCCCTCAAGGAGGCGACCAACTACACCAAGCCCATAAGCGTGAAGATCGCCGCAGTCCACAACTCGGCGGCCATCGCATCGGGCATCGCCCGGGCGGGCGCGGACATGATCGCAATTGACGGCATCCGCGGCTCCACGGGCGCTGCGCCCAAGTCCATCCGCGACAACGTGGGCATCCCCATCGAGATGGCACTGGCCTCCGTGGACGCCCGCCTGCGTGCCGAGGGCATCCGCAATCAGGTGTCCCTGGTCGTGGCGGGAGGGTTCCGCACCAGCGCGGATGTGGTAAAGGCCATCGCTCTGGGCGCGGACGCGGTGTACATCGGCACGGCGGCTCTCATCAGCATCGGGTGCACCGTCTGCCAGGCCTGCTACACGGGGCGCTGCGCCTGGGGCATCACCACGACAGACGACAAGCTGACCAAGCGGCAGAACCCTGAGATAGCGGCGGAGCGGATGGCGAACCTGCTGCATAGCTGGAGCCACGAGATTAAAGAGATGCTGGGAGCCATGGGCATCAACTCCATCGAGAGCCTCCGCGGGAACCGGCTGCACCTGCGGGGCGTGGGCCTGACCCGCGCCGAAGCCGATATCCTGGGCGTGCGCCTGGCAGGGGAATAGCCGTGGTGCGCGTCAACGAGCACAAGACATCCACCGCCGTCGTCCGCATGGACGCGGCGGGCCTCCACTACAAGGAGTTAAACGCGCGCCTGCGGAACGCGGTGGCGGCGGGCGCGCAGCGCATCGAGTTGGTGAACGTCCACGGACAACGCTACATCGGCACGGACCTGGACAGCACCGTGGATATCCACATCCACGGCACGCCCGGCAACGACCTGGGCGCCTTCATGGACGGGCCGCGCATCACCGTGCACGCCCACGCCCAGGACGGGTGCGGCAACACCATGAACCAGGGCGAGATCGTCATCCACGGCCACGCCGGCGACATTCTGGGACTCTCCGCCCGGGGCGGACGCATCTTCGTCCGCGACAGCGTGGGCTACCGCACGGGCATTCACATGAAGCAGTACCAGGACGCGCGACCAGTGGTGGTCGTGGGCGGCACCGCTCAGGACTTCCTCGGCGAGTACATGGCCGGCGGTGTGCTGGTGCTGCTGGGCCTGACGCTGGGCGCGGGTGAGACCCACCGGTCCCGCTTCATTGGCACGGGTATGCACGGCGGCGTCATCTACCTGCGGGGAAGCGTGGAGGACCACCAGTTGGGCAAAGAGGTGGGCGTCGCGAAGATGGGGGCCGAGGACACCGCCCTGCTATCGGAGTTGGTGGGACAGTACGTCGCCTACTTCGGCGGAGACGCCGACGCCATTTTGAGCGGGCCGTTCACCAAGCTGGTGCCCCTGTACCTGCGGCCCTACGGCAACCTGTACGCGCCGACACACAGGGGCGCGCAGGGCGTGGTGCGACGCATAGGGCGCGGGTAGCGACCTTCTCCTGGCTTGTTCCCCAGTCTCCTCTCACGGCGCATCCTCTCCACTGGCCGCGGGAAGAGCCTAACCCGCCCGCACGGCCTCCACGTAGTTGCATACGGTCTGGCACCAGGGGGTGGACTTCCCGCGGCACATCGGACCGGATGGCTCGGCGGTGCTCATCAACACCAGGTCAGCCTTCTGTTGCCGGGCCACCGTGAAGATGCCCTCCGACGGATAGCCCACAAGGAAAGTCGAGCGAGTCGGTATACCCTGGTCGGCCAAACGCTTCTCCTGCTTCGCAAGGTACTGCCGCAGGTTGGCCTCAACACACCGCATCATGTCCAGTATGCGTGCCCGCTGTACCGGGTCCTGGCCCATCTGACTCCCCTGGGGTCCCCATACGCACAAGAGCAAGACCTCAACATCGCCCGCGCGCGCAAGCTTCTCTACCGCTGAAATAGCCCCATCAGAGACCTGAGTTCCTTCCAGGGGGACGAGGATCCGCGTCGTCATGGCTCTACCTCCGGTTCCGCGCGGTGTGGGAGACCTGAGAATCACTGAAAGCACCGAGCATCCTGAGTCCCGGACGCCGGGGTGCATTATAGCACGGCTGCCGGACGAGACACATATCTCGCCTGCTCGCGTTTCGCCCGTTTCCGCCCTGTCCTGGCGAGCGAGTCTCTGGAATTGCGCTCTACGCGCGGCATCTCAGGCGACCATTCATCACAAGATAGGACACCCGCGCATCCTGTGCACGCGCCACAACACGAGTGGCCCACGCGTTGACGCTTGATGCCCGCTACGCTACAATTCCGCTGCGCCCGACACGCGCGAAGCCAGAAGGAGGAGTGCGTTATGTCAAAAATAGCAGTGCTCGACCCAACAAGCGAGGGAAGCGGCGAATCGTTGCCACTGCCGCCCCGGCTGGACTCGGTTAAGGGGAAAAGCATCGGCGTCCGCGTGCACTGGACGCGCTTTGATATCTTCGCCCAGCGCGTGGAGGAAGGGTTGCGCCAGAAGTACGGAGCGGCGAAGACCCTGCACATTGAGGGCCGCGGCATCTCCGTGCAGCCGAAACGCGTCGCGGAATGGAACCAGTGGATGGCCGGAAGCGACGCCGCCATCGTCGGGCTGGCGGCCTGAGGCTCCTGCACGTCGTGGTGTATCCGCGACGCAGTCGAGACCGTGAAGAAGGGCATTCCCACCGTTGCCGTGGTGACGGAGGAGTTCGTCTCCCTGGCGAAGGCCATCGCCACGTCCCTGAAGTACCCTGACCTGCCCATGGTCGTGGTGCCACACCCCTTCGAGATGCTGCCAGAGGAGCAGGTGCTCAAGCTGGCCGACGAGAAGGTCCAGGAACTGGTCAACCAGCTTGAAAAACCTCGTCCCATGCCCGCGCGCCGCGTCCCCACGGCGTAACGTCTCGTCCGCAGGAGGAACACCATGCAGACTGCTCCCCTGAAGTCCAAAGTGGTGGATGTTGAGGAGGACCCCGAAGCCATCTTCGAGGACTTCTACGCCCGCGGCTGGACCGACGGCCTGCCCGTCATCCCGCCGACTCCCGCCCGCGTTCAGCGCATGATCGCCGCGGGTGGCCGCCCCGCGAACGAGGTCGTCGCAGTCCTGGAGCCGCGGAACGCGCCGGCCACCGTCGAAAAGATCGCCATCAACGCGGTGATGGCGGGCTGTCACCCCTCCTATTTCCCCGTGCTGCTGACCATCGTGGAGTGCATGCCCCATCCCGGCGTGGACCCTCTGGGCATGAACACCACGACGAACCCCGTGTGGCTCATGAGCGTCGTGAACGGGCCTGTCCGCCAGAAGCTGAACATCAATAGCGGCTACGGCGTCCTGGGCCCCGGGTGGCGCGCGAACGCCACCATTGGACGGGCGACGCGCCTCATCCAGCTCAACACCGCCGGTTCAATACCCGCCGAGGTCACGAAGTCCTGTCAGGCCCATCCCGGCCGCTACGGCCAGTGCGTCGGCGAGTACGAGGAGAGGTCGCCGTGGGAGCCGCTGCACGTTGAGCGCGGCTTCAAGAAGGACGAGAGCGCGGTGACGTTGGTGGCGCCCATGAGCGCCATCCGCATCACGGAGACGGACTGCAAGACAGCGGAGGGCCTGCTGCACTTCATCGTGGGCTGCATGGACAGCCCGACGACGGCGGGCCACCCCGATACGCATTCGCTCCTGATGCTGTGTCCCGACCACGCCGCCATCCTGGCGCGGGAGGGCCTGTCCAAGAAGGACGTCAAGCAGGAGCTGTACAAGCGGACGAAGGCCATCCCCCTCTCCCGCTGGCCGAGCGAGCTGACCACGGGCGACCTGAAACGCCTGGGCGTCGTGGGGCACCGGCCCGCGGACCTGGGAGGGACGACGTGCGTGCATTCCAGCCCCGACAACTTCAAGGTCATCGTGGCGGGAGGGCCAAGCGGCTACCACTCCACGTGGTTCTCTCTCTGGTTCCACGGCGCCGAGATTCCCACGCGGCGCATCCAGCTCCCAGCCTAACGGCCTACGCCCCGCGGAGCCGCGGGTCCCAGATATCGCGCACGGCGTCGCCCAGCAGGTTGAAGCCGAAGACGACCATGCTCATGACGAGTCCGGGGAAAATGGCGATCCACGGGGCGCGCTCCAGATAGCTGCGGCCCGATCGGGCCAGCATACCGCCCCAGGACGGCTCCGGCGGCGGCGTACCAAGGCCCAGGAAGCTCAACGACGCCTCCACGATGATGGCCGCGCCCAGCTCGGCGGTCGCGAGGACGATGTACGGCGCGAGGCAGTTGGGCAGGACGTGCCGGAAGACGATACGCCACCCACTGCTGCCCACGGCGCGCGACGCCTCGACGTACTGCATCTCTTTGACCGAGAGGGAGGTGGAACGCATGACGCGGCTGGCGCGCGGAATCTCGACGATGGCGATAGCTATCACCACGTTGCTCAGCGAGGTCCCCAGCGCCGCCATGATGGAGAGCGCCAGAATAAGCGTGGGGAACGACATGAGGGCGTCCATCAGACGCTGAAGGAGCATGTCCATCTTGCCACCCACGTACCCGCTGACGAGGCCCGCAACTCCCCCGACGGTAGTGCCGGAGATGACGGCGAGAAGACCCACGTACAGGGAGACGCGAGCGCCCCAAATGATCCGGCTGAGAATATCCCTACCGAGGTCGTCCGTGCCCAGGAAGTACGGCGTGCCCGGCGGACGGAACACGTCCTCCAGGTACTGTTTGTACGGGTTGAAGGGGGCCAGCAGGGGGGCCAGGGTAGCGACAAGGACGAGGCCCACGACAATGACTCCGCCCGCGGCGCCCAGCGGCTTGCGGCGCGCGAAGTCGCGCAGGCGTACGAAGAACGGCTTCCGCGCGGCGAAGCCCGTGTGCGCTATGCCCACCGCTCCGACGGCTCGCGCCATCGCCGCTCCTCCTACCCGGCGTACCGGATACGCGGGTCAAGCCATCCGTACAGGATGTCCACTCCCAGGTTCGCCAGCAGGGTCACAAGCGAGAACACCACGATAACCGTTTGCGTGACGGGATAGTCGCGGCCTGCGATGGCGTTCACCAGGTAGCTGCCCATGCCCGGCACGACGAAGATGGTCTCTATGATGACGGTGCCTCCGAGCAGGTGCGCCGACTGGATGCCGACCAGCGTGACCACGGGCAGAAGGGCATTTTTCAGGGCATGCCTGTACACGACCACGCGCTCCCGCAGCCCCTTCGCCCAAGCCGTGCGCACGTAGTCCTGCCGAAGGACCTCCAGCATCTGAGAGCGGGTCATCCTGGTCACGATGGCGGCCATGTTGAAGCCGAGGACAATAGCGGGCCACACAAGTTGCTGGAAGTTGCGGCCCGGGTCATCGAAAAGGCCTTTGAATCCCAGCGGAGGCATCCAGCCGAAGAGCCGGACGAGCAAGAGCAGGATAAGGGTGCCGACCCAGAATGTCGGCATGGCGATCCCGCCGATGGCGACGACGCGCAGCCCGTAATCCATCCACGAGTCCTGCCGAAGGGCGGAAAGGGTGCCAAGGGGAATGGCGATGAGCAACGAGACGAGCACGCCCAACATGGCGAGCTCAAACGTCACGGGAAAGCGCTGGGCAATCTCCTTTGTGACCGGCTGGCCGGTGAGGGTGGACACGCCCGCGTCCAGCCGCACCAGCCCGCCCACCCAGCGCAGGTACTGCTCAAAGACAGGCCTGTCCAGCCCCATCTCTGCCCGGACCTCCGCCAGCTTCTCGGGTGTCGGCTTCTCGCCCGCCGAGGTCAGGACGACCAGGGCGGCGTCGCCCGGCAACACGCGCATCATGATGAAGATGACCGCAGAGACGAGCAGCAGCACGGGCACGAGCAGCAGAAGGCGTCGCGCCAGGTACTGACGCATGCGGCACCCTATCGTGAATGGCGACGCGCTACTACTTTGCGGCCAGCCAGATGTTCTCGTACCGGTTCAGCATGTAGCTGCCGGACGGCGGCGGCGTAAAGCCCCTGACCTGGGGCCAGAGGCCCAGAATAGTGTTCTCCCAGTACGGCGAGATAGCGGGAGCCGTTTCCTCCAGCCGCTGGCTGAGTTGCAGAAGCAACTGCCTGCGCTTGACGGGATCAAAGGCGCGCCCCTGTTCCACAAGGAGCCTGTCGACATCGGGATCGCTGTAGTCCCCGTAGGCCTGATCAGCATTCGTTATGTACTTGCGAAACAGCTCGTCCGGATCATTGATGCGAGAGGCGTTGAACTGGGCTGTGATTGCGAAGTCCCTCTTGGCAGTCCGACTGCTCTGCGCCGTCGTCTCCATGACCTCCAGCTTCATGTTGATGCCCAGGGGTTGCAACTGTCCGGCGAAGAATTCCGAGGGTCGTTGCACCAGGTCGCGCACAACAAAACCGGTGGGCACATCGAAGCCATTGGGATAGCCGGCCTCCGCCAGCAGCTTCTTCGCCTCGGCGATGTCCGCCGCCTTCGGAATGCGATAGCCCGCCGTCTGCCGCATCTCCTTCTCCGACAGGGTCCACTCGCCGGGCGACAGGAAACCGCCCACGACGCCTTCTCCCTCACCAATGACCTTCAGCATCGCGTCCCGGTCGAGGGCCAGGAAGATGGCGCGGCGCACCCGAACGTCGTCGAAGGGCTTCCGCTTCGTGTTAAAGACAAACCACGGCCCCTGAAGGCCGGAGAACCGCTTGAGCACCAGGTTGGGGTAATCCTTCTCAACCGTCCGCGCCTCGGAAGGGGAGAGCGCGGCGAAGATGCGCCCCGTCATGAGCACCTGTCCGGTGCGGAAGGCGGCAAAGCGCGTTGACTGGTCTTTGATGATGTAGGTCGTGACGCCGTCCAGGTAGGGCATATCCTTTTTGAAGTACTTGTCGTAGCGGACGAGCTCAAGGCTGATGCCAGGGGTGTAGTTCTTAAGCATGAACGGCCCTGTGCCCACAACGTCCTTCTTCATGTCCCCCTTCTTCTCGAGGAGGCTCTTCGGAAAAATGACGAACCAGTCCGTGGCGAACTGGGCCATGAAGGAGCCGTACGGCTCCTTGAACACGATGCGCATGGTGCTCTCGTTCACCTTCTCGATTTTGTCGAGCGTGCGGAACTGCTCCTTGCGACCG
Organism: Dehalococcoidia bacterium; assembly: GCA_030648205.1. Classification (NCBI taxonomy): domain Bacteria; kingdom Bacillati; phylum Chloroflexota; class Dehalococcoidia; species Dehalococcoidia bacterium. The sequence continues at coordinate 11,497 of JAUSIH010000076.1, forward strand.
CTGCGGACCGCCTTGGGTGGGTTCGCCATGCGCTCCATGTTGTAGACAACGTCGTCCACGGTCATGGGCTGGCCGTCGTGGAAGGTGATGCCGGGGCGCAGCTTGAACGTATAGGTGAGGCCGTCGCTGCTGAGGCTCCAGCTCTCCGCGAGGTCGCCGACAATACTGCTGGGATTGCCGGGATCATACTGGACCAGCATGTTGTAGGCGGGAACGAGGGGCTGGAGCAGCGAGATGCTCGTGTTCTGATGGATATCGAAGTCCGTGACGTCCGCGCCGGTGGAGATGGTCAGGGTGCCCCCGCGCTGGGGCTGCGCCACGGGCGAGGGTTTGGGAGCCGTGGTCGCCTGAGCCGGGGCCTGACCGGACGGGCCCGGCGGCGACTGGGAAGGGGCCCCCGCCGGCTGGGCGGGAGCGCAGCTCGCGAGCACGAGCACACTTGCCAGAAGACTTGCCGAAATATAGCGGAATACATGGAGTGGCATGGTGACCCTCCTGACAGTATGATGATGGTGCGGCGTAAACCCTAATAGCCCAAGCAATGTGCCGACATACTAGCAGCGCCACCCCCAGGAGTCAAGGCATAGTCAGCGAGTGCCTGGAGCGAGAGACCCACAGCACCGGCTGGCGTTATATCAGACATGTTCCGCCGACAGAAGGAGTCAGAATGGACACAGAGACTCACGCGGCATTGCCCGGCGTACGCGTCCTGGAGTATGGACGACTCGTCGCCGCGCCGTACGCGGGCAAGCTGCTCGCCGACCTTGGCGCCGACGTTATCAAAGTCGAAGACCCGTGCGGCGACCCGGCGCGCCGTTACGGCCCCTTCCCCGAAGACCGGCCTCACCCGGAACACAGCGGCCTCTTCATGTACCTCAACACCAACAAGAGGGGCGTCACCCTGACCATGGAATCAGCGGAGGGACGCCGTCTTTTCGCCGAACTGGCTGATCAGAGCGACCTGCTGATTGAAGATGCGCCCCCCGGCCACATGGCGTCCTGGGGTCTGGACTATGCAACGCTGCACGAGCGGAACCCGCGCCTCGTCGTGATCTCCATCACGCCCTTCGGGCAGACCGGCCCTTACGCGCATTACAAGGCTCACGCGCTGACCACCTTCCATGCAAGCGGTGAGGGAATGCTCCTTCCGAACGGCGCGGACTACATGGCCCGCCCGCCGGTGACCATCCCCGGTTTCGCGCACGACTACGATTGCGGCATGGCGGCGGCCGTCGCCGGGCTTGCCGCGCTGTACCACGCCCGCGCCACGGGCCACGGGCAACATGTGG
>JAUSIH010000077.1 GCA_030648205.1 Dehalococcoidia bacterium
GGCATCCGCGGCAACTGGAACGCGGAGGATGGCCAGATGTACCTCTTCCGGGTCCCTGACCACTACGCGCGGCTGCACCGGAGCTGCCGCATCCTGAAGATCAAGCTGGCGAACTCGGTGGAAGAGCTGTCGCGCATCACCGTGGACATCGTCGCCAAGTCAGCGTTCCAGGAGGACGTGTACGTCCGGCCTCTGGCCTACAAGAGCCAGGAGTACGTGGGCGTGCGGCTGCACAACCTGGAGGACGACTTCCTGGTGTTCGTCACTCCCTTCGGCGCCTATTTGGACACGACGCGCGGCATCAACTGCTGCGTGTCGTCCTGGCGGCGGCCGGAGGACACGATGATCCCGGCCCGCGCCAAGATCACCGGCACCTACGTGAACAGCGCCCTCGCCAAGACCGAGGCCCAGGACAACGGTTTCGACGAGGCCATCATGCTCACCATGGGCGGCCACGTCTCCGAGGGCAGCGGAGAGAACATTTTCCTGGTTGTGAACGGCAAGCTGGTGACGCCGCCGGCCTCCGACTGCATCCTAATGGGCATCACGCGGGAGACGGTCATGACGCTGGCCAGGCAGGAGTTGGGCATCGAGACGGAGGAGCGCTCCATTGGTCGGGCCGAGCTGTACACCGCCGACGAGTGTTTCCTCACCGGCACCGCGGCGCACCTGACGCCCGTCTCGACCATTGATCACCGGCCCATCGGCGCGGGCGGCATCGGCCCCGTCACACAGAAGCTGCACAGCCTCTACTTCGACATCATCCGGGGCAAGGTGCCTAAGTACGCAAGCTGGTGCACGCCGGTCTTCGCGAAGGCGCAGAAAGCCAGGGCGTAAGGGAGTCTCCCGGGCGGGGAGGCGAAGGCTCAGCCCCTATGCTGCAAATTGCGCTGGCGGCCCTGGCGGCGTACCTCCTGGGGTCAATCCCCACCGCATATCTGGTGGGCCGCATGTACGGCGTCGACATCCGCAAGCTCGGCGACACGAACGTCGGCGCGGGCAACACACTGCGGCAAGTGGGCAAGCTGGCGGCGGCCATCGTCGCCTTCGCCGACATCGGCAAGGGCGTGGCGGCGGTGCTGCTGGCCCGGGCGCTCGCCGGCGGCGATGTCGGGGCCATGCTGGCGGGCGTGCTGGCCGTGGTGGGACACAACTGGCCGGTCTTCTTGGGTTTCCGCGGCGGACGCGGCGCGGCCACGGGCATGGGCGTCTTCTTCGCCTTCTCCTGGTACCAGGCGCTCACCGTCATTCTGTTCCCGCTCGCCATCCTCATTTTCCTGCTGTTCCGCCGTGGCACCTACGCTGCGCTGGCCGTCTTTGCACCCCAGCCGGTGCTGTACCTGCTCCGCTATTTGGCGGGACCATTGCCCATCCCTGAGCAGATAGTCCCCGCGCTGTCGCTTCCCGTCGTCCTCTACTCCGGCATACTGCCCTTGTTCATCCTGATGGTGCACGTGGGGCGCAGCCTGGAGCTGCGGCGTGAGCGTCGGCGCAGGAAGCCGGGCGCCGGAAGATCCGGGCCGTGAAGCGGCGCTCTCCCTGTTGTGCTCATGCTGTTGCGGGCCGCGCCCAGGACCCAGCTTGAGTCGGACGTGATAGCGAAGGCGCTGGATCTCCAGTTCCCCTCGCGGGAGGCGGGACGGCAGCTTGATACGGCGGTCAACTGGGGACGCTACGCCGAGCTTTTCTCCTACGATGACAGCTCCGGCTTGCTGCGCATGGAGGCCAACGGGACCGCGCAGGCCGGGTAGGGACGCGTATCCGACGTTTGTCGTCTCCGGATACAGATTATGCGTGCTGTTGACATGACCTTGAGTGGATGTACAATTAGTTCGTCGTAAAGGAGGTGCAATCGTGAGAACTGGTGTTGCTTCTTTTGTGTCTGCCCGCGCCATGGCAATCGTCGTTGCTCTTGCCACCGTCGCCGCCGCGTGCGCACCCACCGCAGCGCCTGCGCCTGCCGCCCCGGCGGCTGGGCAGCCCGCTCCCGCCGCGACGAAGGCGCCTGCGCCTGTCGCCAGCCCGGCGGCTGCCCAGCCAAAATACGGCGGGACGCTTAAACTCATTCAGGCCATAGACCCGGCCAGCCTGGACCCACATCAGGATGTGAATGCCCACGTGTACACTGCCCCCGCGTACAACCTGCTCGTCCAGTATGATGGGACGGAAGGTAAGAAAATAGTCCCGGATATAGCCGAAAGCTGGGACGTCAGTCCGGACGGCAAAACATATACGTTCAAAATCCGCAGGGGCCCCGTCTTCCACGATGGGCGGCCGCTGACGGCGGACGATGCGACGATTACTCTGGAGAGGCTCATCCGGCCTCCGAAGGGGGTTCGCAGTCAGCTCGCGTTTCTTCTGGGGCCGGCTACCGATTCCATTGAGCGCGTGGATGACTCCACCGTCCGAGTGAAGCTCAAGTACGCCTTCTCGTCCTTTATGGCGGGCCTCGCCATTGACTACGCACCCATCTACCCGAAGCACGTTGTCGAGCAGAACGGCGACATGAAGAAGACGATGGTGGGCACCGGCCCGTTCAAACTCAAGAGCTACACGCCCGGCATTGGTGTGGAACTGGTGAAGAACCCGGACTATTGGGTGAAGGGCCGCCCGTACCTGGACGGCATCACGTTCGTCCTCATCCAGGACTCGGCGACGCGTCTCGCGGCCGTCCGAACGCATCAGGTCAACATGACAGGCAAGATATTCGAGGCGTTCAGCCCCGCGGATGTTGAGACCATCAAGAAGGACGCACCCACGGTGACGTTCATCCCCGTGCGCTCCACGCCAGGCCCTTGGCTGTTCATGAACAGCCGCAAGTCCCCGTTTAGCGACCAGCGTGTCCGCAGGGCCGTGAGTCTGGCGATAGACCGGGACGCCGCCATCAAGGTGATTGCCCAGGGGAGTGGCAAGCTGGGCGAATACTTCAACATTCTGGAGGGATGGGGTCTCACGGACCAGGAGCTCAGACAGATCCCGGGATATTCCACAAGCAAGAATGCGGAGCGCGAGCAGGCGAAGAAGCTCCTGGCGGACGCCGGATACGCCAACGGCTTCGACCTCTCTATCCTCTCCCGGACGAACACGCTCAATCAGACGGCCTCCACGTTCGTCACCGGACAGCTCCAGACTATTGGCGTCAGGGCGAAGGTTGAAGTGCTGGAGGATGGTGTCTTCTTCTCCCGCGGCGGGAACGGGGACTTCCAGACGATGCTGTTTACGCCTGCCATCCTTGTGGCTGACCCCATCTGGCAGGGACGCTACTTCATTCCCGGCGGGACGCTGGACTTCACCGGCAACGAGGTTGACGAAAAGCTGAAAGACCTCTGGCTGAAGCAGGCCCAGGAAACCAACGACGCCAAGAGGCGCGAGCTGATCAAGGATATCTCTCGCCATTCTCTGGACCAGGCTCACGCTCTGCCTCTTGTCTGGCCGGACGTCTTCACCGCGTACTGGCCGGAGGTGCACGGGGTTGTGCTGGCTGTGACGGACTACGCGGCCAACCGCTTCGACAACGTCTGGCTCAGTCAGTAGCAAACAAGTCTGGAGGAAGGTGGTTATGGACATGACGAAGGTGGGGTGGCCCTTCCCACCCATGGAGTTCGAGCCGGAACTCGCAAAGACGGCGCTCCTCATCATAGACATGCAGTACTGCGACGCGCACCCTGACTACGGCCTGGGCAAGGCCATTGAGGCATGTCGTCCCGGGGCTGGCGCCTATTACTTCGACCGCCTGAAGAAGACGACGATCCCGAGTATCCAGCGTTTTCTCAGGTTCTTTCGGGACAACAAGTTGCGTGTCGTCCACCTCACCATAGGTCGGTGGGCGGAGGACGGTAGCGACATGACCCGGGTGTACAAGTGGAAGGATGCCTTCCGTAGCAGGGTTTCCGGCACGAAGTCGGCGGCCCTTCCCCTGTTCGGTAGCTTTGAGCACCAAATCCTGGAGGAGGTCAAGCCCCTTCCCGGAGAGCTGGTGGTGAACAAGAACACCAGCGGCGCGTTCAGCGGTAGCAACCTGGACACGGTCCTCAATAACATGGGTGTGGAGTACCTTGTCGCCACCGGTGTCGTCACCAACGGCTGCGTGGAGTCTACCGTGCGCGCCGCCGTGGACAGGGGATTCTTCACCATCCTGGTGGACGACGCCTGCGCCGCGCACTCGCCGGACGTCCACGAGGCGACGATGAAAACGTTCCGCCACTACAGCGGCATGGTGAAGACCACGGACGAGACGCTACGCATCTTATCGAGTAACCTGCCAAAGATGGCGGCGCGGGCGTAGCCTCCTGGCATCCGCCGCATACATCACGGAACACGGAGAGGCCCGAACAGCACGCTGTTCGGGCCTCTCTACACATCACTGCGGCGGCTACAGGTTCGCTACATCCCCGGACTTCATGACGATGACCTTGGTCTCCGGTGACTCTTCCTTCATCCACTTCTTGAACTCGCGGGGCTTGTCCGGCGTGCAGAAGTGGGTCGGCACCGCGGCCTTCAGGTGCATCCACTTGCACACCATGGCGGCCTCCCGCGGCCACAGCTCCGTGCCGGAGTGCGGCGTGGCGTTCCCCACCGGGATGAGGCCGATCTGCGGATGGTACAGCTCGCCGAAGAGGCGGATGTCCGAGAAGATGGACGTGTCGCCGGGATGGTAGAAGGCCGGGTCGTTGCCCGTGCTGAAGATAAAGCCTACGGACATGCCCATGAGCAGCTCATTGCCGGACTGGAAGCGGGAGAGGTGCTGGCTCTGGACCACGCGCACGTGCACGTCCTTGAACTCATGCACGAAGCCCCACACGGCGGTTTTCAGGCGCTCGCTGGAGATGCCGTTGTTGCGCAGGTGCTGGATGACGGCGGGCTCGGAGATGACGGTGCACTTGCTGCGCTTGCAGATTTCCAGGGTGTCGCCCATGTGGTCGCGGGCGCCGTGCGTGACCAGGACGAGATCTGGAGGGGTCAGCTCTTCCACCTTGATGGTGCTGGTGATGTTCCCTGTGATATAGGGGTCAATGATGACGCGGGTACCCGCCCGGGAGACGATTTCAAACCCTGAGTTGCCCATGTACCTGACTTGTCTCTTGGTTGGCATTCTGCCCCCTTTCGTTGCGCTTAGACCGTCTGCGGTGGCGCTGTCCCGCCCGCTGGCCGAAGTCGCTGGCTGGCGGGCTATTTCACCTCTGGCTCGATCAACCCGTAGGTGCCGTCCGCGCGGCGATAGACGACGTTGAATTGGTTCGACTCGGAGTTATGGAACATGAAGAAGTCGTGGCCGAGCAGGTCCATCTGCTCCACGGCCTCCTCGGGCGGCATGGGCTTCATGACAAACCGCTTGACGCGGGCGAAGAGGGGCGCGGCCCGCTCGGTCGCCGCCGCTGGCGCGGGCTTGCTCAGCCCGGGCGGGGGGCGCTGCTCGCTCAGGTAGTGCTTGCCCTTGAATCGCTCAAGGCGGCGCTCCACGGTGTCCACGACTGTGTCCACGGCGACGAAGGCGGTGCTGGCCCGCTCCTGGCCGCGCAGAATCCTGCCGTTGATGTTGAGCGTGACCTGGACGATGTACCGGTTGACTTGGGACTTGGTGTCCTCCTGGGTGACCTCTACTTCGATGGTGCTGATGCTGGGCAGGTGGCGGTCCAGCCTGCGGACCTTCTTCTCAATGTAGTCCTGGATGCGCGGGGTCAGCTCCATGTTCTTGCCGTGAACGTTCAGTTGCGCCATTGCCACACTCTCTGCCAAAAGTCCAGGGGCGTCCGAGCGCCCGCGACGGAGCGCCTACGAATTCTGATTCTACGCGACACCACGCGCTCCCGCAACTGCCGCCGCCTTGCATCGTCCAGCCGACCCCCGTATGATGGGGCGCTGCTGGGAGACGCCGCGCGCACGCGCATCCCCGCGGACGCGGAGGCAGGGAAATGAGGACATCCCCGTTGGAAGCGCAGACCCGTCACGCCGCATGGCCTCGTGCTCTGGCGTCGGCGGCGCTGGACCTGCTCTTCCCTCCCCGCTGCGTGGCGTGCGGGCGCGGTGGCTCCTTCCTCTGCGCTGTTTGCCTCACCCTCGCGACGCCCGTGCCGGAGCCGCGGTGCGACCTCTGCGGCCAGCCCATCGCCGGCGGCCCGCTGTGCGGCCGTTGCGCCGAGTCGCCGGTCGCGGGCAGCGGGTTGCGCTCCGTTTTCGTGTACGCAGGCCCCGTCCAGGCCGCCGTCCGGGCGCTCAAGTACCATAACATGCGCGTCGTGGCCTCCCCGCTGGGCGTAGAGATGGCCCGCTATCTCCAGGCCTGGGGCGTCGAGCTGGACATTGTCGTGCCCGTGCCGTTGCACCCGCGCCGCCTGCGGGAGCGCGGCTACAATCAGGCGGAGTTGCTGGCCCGTGCTCTGTGGAAAGAGACAGGCCTGTCCGTGCAGCCCGAAGCCCTTGCCCGCGTGCGGGACACGCCCGCTCAGGCCAGGGCGCCCAGCGCCGTCGAGCGGCGACGCAACGTGACGGGGGCCTTCTCGGCCCGCGAGGTGGTCCGAGGCAGGCGCGCGCTGCTGGTGGACGATGTCTGCACCACCGGCGCGACCCTCTCCGCCTGCGCGGAGGCGCTTCTGGCGGCGGGCGCGGCGCACGTGTGGGGGCTGACCGTGGCGCGCGAGCCGTAGGGCCCCGTCTAGGCGGCCTGCGCCTCCCGACGGAACACGAGGAGGTGCTCGTACACCGGGCAGCACCAGTCGGACGCCTTCGTCGGGTCCTCTTTCGCGGCCATGCGCAGGACTGCCTCCGCCGCCGCGCACAGGGGCGGGTGCGCGCTCCCTCCGGACGTCATCGTGACGACAGCGCCCTTCTTGTAGCCCAGAGGGCAGACTCCGCGGGTGTCCACCACGCGGAACGCGAGGGGAGCGGCCTGCACGGCCACGCCACTGGGGCGAAGGATCGCGCTCGTCGGCGCCTGCCGCAGGGCCGTTGCCTGAGGCTGCGCGGCTGGCGCGGCTGCGGTCCGGGAGCGCCGGTACACCAGATATGCGGCCGCCACGGCGAGCACATACGTAATCCCTGGTATGATGGCGACGAGCCATCCCCTCGACAGCGCCACCCCCACAATGACCGCCACGACCAGGAAGCCCGCCAGCGTCACCAGTTCCGCCAGTCCGAAACGGGACCGTCCGTCTTGCATCGCGTACCTCCTTCGTTCACCTCATCCTCGCCCCACGTCCGGCAATTCCACGGACACGTGCGGAGCAGGACAAGACGTATCGTCGTGCGGATGCGCTCCGCGATTACATGTATAGTGCGGAAAAGGTCGTCGCGTCAAGCACTAAAGTAAGCGCATGACGCAATGCTATCGGAGCAAGCATTACGGCCAATAGTGGCACCCCTCGGCGCGCCTTGACGCTCCCAACGGACGGCCCTATGATGAGACGGCTGTCGGGCCGCAAGCTCCGCTCAGGAGACACACCTGTCCATGACCTACGAGACGCTGGACGTGCGCCGGGACGGCCACGTGGCCACCATCGCGCTGGCGCGGCCGCGCGCCGGCAACGCCGTGAACGCAGTCATGGCCGAGGAGATGCGGGACGCCTGCCGCCGCCTGTATGAGGATGACGCCGTGCGGGCCGTCCTGCTCACCGCTCAGGGTCGTTGCTTCTGCGTGGGCGCCGATCCCGCGGAAGAGAAGCGGCTGCTGAAGGCGCGGTCGCCCGCGCGGGCGGAGGCCATCATGGCGCGGCTGTCCGTCGCGTCGTCCATCGCGTCGCTGGACCGGCCCGTGGTCGCGGCCATTCAGGGCGACGCCCTCGGCCAGGGGCTGGAGCTGGCCCTCGCGTGCGACATTCGCATCGCGGCGTCGGGTGCGCGCTTCGCCATGCCGCAAGTCGAGCGGGGCGTCGTGCCGTGGGACGGGGGCACGCAGCGGCTTCCGCGCGTTGTGGGGCAGAGCGCCGCCCAGGGGCTGCTGCTCGGAGGGCAGACCCTCACGGCACGGGACGCGCTGCGCGTCGGGCTGGTGACGCAGGTTGTCCCGGCCAAAAGCCTCGCGGATGCGGCGCACGCCGTGGCCGAGCGCTTGGCGGGCTACGCGCCCTTCGCGACGCGCTATCTGAAGGAGACAGTGCTGCACGGGCTGGACATGACGCTGGATCAGGGGCTGCGTCTGGAGGCGGACCTCTCCACGCTGCTGCAGACCACCCGCGACCGCGCGGAGGGCATTCGCGCCTTCTTCGAGAAGCGCACGCCGAAGTTCGAGGGACGGTAGGTCTGCCTTGCTAACGGACTCCATCGAGGAGATTCCTCGTCCTTCGTCGGAACGCCTCGGAGTGCCAGCGGGTCAAAGCGAGGCTTTACCCACTGCAAGGGTGTTGGGAACCGCAAGTTCGCGCCAGAGCGAAAGATGCGTTGCACCACATCAGGCCGAATCTGCCGTCGCGAAGGAGAATGAGATGCCGAGAAAGATGGTAGTGCAACGTGAAGGACAACCTAAACCCGAAGACCTTGTGGAGACACTAGCCGACAGCGAACAGCAACTTCACGACCTCGTTCAAAATAACCCAGACCTTTTGCCCGTAGAGGAATTTGGAATGCAAGGCCCGCTGTTAGTTGTGGGCAAAGAGACGACAGTGGTGTCCGGGGCTATTGACCTTGTTGCTCTCACTCGCGACGGAGAAATCCTTGTTGTCGAGTTCAAGACGGGACCACAGAATACGGATTTCCGTAGCGTTGTGGCGCAACTTCTGGACTACGGTGCTCAGTTATGGCGCCTGTCCTATGAGGACTTCGAGACATCGGTAGCGGTAAAGTACTTCAGGAGCAATGAGTGCAAAGATACCGCCCTGCAACGGAAGGCAACTCTAAGGGAAGCTGTAGATGCGAAATGGCCCACACCCAAGGATGCAGATGCACAACCACAGTGGGATAAGGTTCGCTCTAACATCGAGCGCCAACTGGCTAGCGGAAGCTTCCACTATGTCATTGCTGCTCAGAGCTATACCGAAGCCGTCTTGAAGACTATCCGATACCTGAACGACGCAATGAGGACGGCACGTTTTTACGCAATTGAAGTCGTTTGCTTCAAAGGTGATGCCATGTCTGCGTTTGAATCACGAACGGTCTGGAAGCCGAATCCTCCAGTTGGGAATACGCAGAGGATCACCAGAGGACAGTTCTTGACCAGTCTGACAGATGAATCATATCGAAAGACAATAGGCGACCTGCTAGACGCATGCGAAGGGCTGGGCCTGCAACTTTACTGGGGTTCGCTCGGCGTATCAATCAGGCTACAATCAGCCGATCCCCGTCGTATGCTGTCGGTAGCTTGGGTTTACCCGCCGGGCCGCGGAGGCTGGAATAACTTGAAGGATATAGCCCTTGGATACGATCCGGCCAGTACAAAGGATTTCCCGGGACTGCAGTCCGCTCTGGAACGTTACGTTGCTGCTGTATCCAAGTTGGATGGGGCTACTCCTGCCAAGAGTGGCGGCTTGCGGGCATACCAGTTCGGTCCTAACGAAGCAAGACGTCTCACCTCTAGATTTGTTGAGTTGTGGGCGAAACTAGGTCAGGAGTCGGAACAGCCGGAGGTAGGGAATCCCTGAGTAGCAAGCGGTGCGAAACCGTAGGTTATTTTTGAACAGTTTCGAACCCATGCTGCGTTCAACGAGGGATGGTGCAGGGCCGCCCTTCGGCCCATCGGGGGCGACGGGGGTGTCCCCCGTTACGTTTTTCCCCTTCTCCCGCAGGAGAAGGGGTCAGGAGATGAGGTATCCCGCCTATTTGCGGCATAGTGAACTACAATGTCTGACGTCATCCAACTGGACATAACAAACACCGTCGCCACAATTACTCTTAACCGTCCCGACAAGCTGAACGCCTACAATATGGCGATGCGGGACGGCATGTGGGCGGCTCTCTCCGCCGTGCGCGACGCCCCGGACGTGCGCGCGGTCGTCCTGCGCGGCGCGGGCGAGCGGGTCTTCTGCGTCGGCGCGGACCTCTCGGAGTTCGGG
>JAUSIH010000078.1 GCA_030648205.1 Dehalococcoidia bacterium
GGTGCGGGCGCGGCGGGCGCCGCGGGCGCAGGGGCGGCCGGCGCGGGCGCTGCCACGGGAGCGCATGCGGCGGCGAGAAGGCCGGCTATGACAAGCACGCCCAGATGACGTGACAGTTGCCTGGAAGAGAGCATGGGGGTCTCCTTTCACCCGGTGTGGTTATCCGTATGGAGGTGGATCTAAGGTGGGTTTATGATGCACGTTTGCGTCGCAAAAGTCAACGGGGGAGAAGGCGAGTCCGTCGCCAGGCTGGCGGCGACGCGCCCAAGCGAGCAAACGTGGCGTCACGCGGGCGGGCGCCGCTCACGCCACGCAGTCGCCTGCTCATAAGCATGCGCCACGCGCAGGACAGTCGCCTCGTCGAACGCCTTGGCGATAAGCTGCAGCCCGACTGGAAGCCCCGAGGGCGTAAAGCCGGAGAGTGTGCTGACAGCGGGCAGGCCGACAAGGTTGACCGGCCGGGTGAAGTGGGTCAGGATGTCCGTGACGCTCTCCTGTCGCTCCCCGATGTTCACCGTCTCCTCGCCGATGCGTGGCGCCGCGGTCGGACACGTCGGCGTCGCGATGATGTCCACCTGCGCCAGCGCCGCTTGGAAATCGTCCTGCAGCAGTCCGCGGATGCGCTGTGCCCGCAGGTACTGGGAGGCGGGCAGCAACATCCCTGCCTCCAGCCGGGCGCGGACGTCCGGCCCGTACTCGTCCGCGCGAGACTTCAGGTGGCGCTCGTGGATGGAGAAGGCCTCTGGCAGGACGATGGAGGAGAAGAGCGCTCTGGCCAGCCGGAGGCGGGGCAGGATAACGTCGGTGACCGACGCGCCCAGTCCTGTGAGGATGTCCAGGGCGGAGTTGAAAGAGGTCAGGACCTCCGGCGCGACGTCTCCCAGCACGAAGTGCCAGGGCACGCCGATACGCAGGCCGCGCACGTCGGCACGAAGGGCGGAGGCGTAGTCGGGCACGGGCATGTCGCTGGATGTGTCGTCCCGCGGGTCGCGTCCGGCGATGGCCTGGAGGACGAGCGCCGCGTCCAGCGCGCTCCGGGCCATGGGGCCGACATGGTCCACGGACCATGCGAGGGGCAGGACGCCGTGGCGGCTGACGCGCCCGTAGGTCGGCTTGAGACCCACCACGCCGCAGAGCGCCGCGGGAATGCGCACCGAGCCGCCGGTGTCCGACCCCAGAGAGAAGGCACACAGGCCCGCGGCCAGGGCGGCGCCGGAGCCGCCGCTGGAGCCGCCGGTAATGCGCTCGGTGTCCCACGGGTTGTGCGTCGTTCCGTAGTGAGGATTGACGTTGGTGACGCCGAAGGCGAACTCGTGCATGCCAAGCTTGCCCAGCAGCACAGCGCCCGCCTCCCGCAGACGGGAGACGACGGTGGCGTCTCTGTCAGGCACGAACTGCGCTAGGACCCGGGAGCCAGCGGTTGTGCGTACGCCCGCAGTCTGGAAGAGGTCTTTGAGGGCGAAGGGGACGCCGTGCAACGGGCCTTTGTAGTGGCCCGCGCGTATCTCCGCCTCCGCCGTCCGGGCGGCCGAGAGGGCCTCGCGCTCCATCACCAGCAGGTAGGCGTTCAGACGCGAGTCCACCTGCGCGATGCGGTCGAGCGCGGCGCGGGTGACCTCCACGGGCGAGACCTGGCGCTCGCGCAGCAGCTCGGAGAGGCGCGCGACGCTCAGGAATGCAAGGTCGGAGACGGCCACTGCCTAACCCTCCGGACGGAACCGCACGGCAGGCTCCGCGTCGCCGGGGTCCACGCCGTCGAGTTCGCGAATGTCCTGCATCAGCCGCTCGTAGCGGTGGGCGAGACGTTCGCAGCGGGCGGCGTCCAGAGGTATGCCCGCCGCCGCGGCTATCTGGCGGATGGCCTCGGCGGAAAGAGAAGGCAGGTTCGACGTGTTCATACACTGCTCCTGCGCGAGGATGGGCATCGGCAGCCTGGGCTATTATAGCAAGCCCCCGCGGTGCGCCCGCTGCCGGAGCGTGCCTGGATGGGTAGGGGAGTTGACCAAACGCCGTGATTCCTATACCCTATGCGGCATCAGACGCGGGCAGGCGTCGGGCAGTATCGTCGCAGAAGGAGAGCCGATGGCGGCCGTGAAACGGGAGCCACCCAAGAAGGCGGCAAGCGCCGGTCCAACCATCGTCCCCCTCAAGGTGCTGGCGAATCTGCGGAAGGCGATGCAGGAGGAGCGGGGCAGGCTGCGCCGTCAGGAGGCCGGGTTGGAGCAGGAAATCAAGGAGCTCCATGAGAGCGGGGCAGAGGAGAACGGTTTCGGCAGCCATCCGGCTGATGTGAGCGGCGATACGTATATGGAGGAGACCGAGGTGTCTCTTCTGGCGAACACACAGCGTACGCTTGGCCTGATCGAGCAAGCCCTCGAACGCATGGGGCGCGGGACCTACGGCCTATGCGTTGACTGTGGAGCAGCTATCCCGCTGGAGCGTCTGCAGGCCCGCCCGTACGCGGCCCGCTGCGTGTCCTGCCAGGCGACGTTCGACCGCAAGCAGCACGCCAAGACTGCCGGCTAGAGCCGCGCTTTAGCGCGACTCTCCGTGGGCGCCGTGGACGTCGCCGTACTCCGGGCAGAGGCGTCGCCCGTACCTCTTCAGCACATTGGCATGTTTGTCTCCCCGCAGCGTCGCCAGCGCACTACTTGCCCAGAGCAGCCGACAGTCGCCGCGTGAGATGTCCGTATTCACCCGTGTCTCTTTGAATGATATGATAGTGTGGTAAGCGAAACTGCCAGACAGCCGGGAAAGGGTGCGCCAATGTATAAAGCAATCCTCGTGCCCATGGACGGCTCTGCTACAGCAGAGGCGGCTTTGGACCATGCCGTAAAATTCGCCCAAGCTTTCCGGTCCACACTCGTTCTGTTCTATGTAGTGCCCACGTCCGGCGTTTCCTCTTCACCTCTGACGGTAGAGGAGAAGGCCCGCATCGCCGAGGTGGACCAGTACCTGAAGCAGTACAAGGAAAAGCTCACCAAGGCCGGTCTCAAAGACGTGAACTGGGCGGTGACCTCCGGCGACCCCGCGGAGGAGATCATTCGGTACGCTGATCGGTGCAGCGCTGATCTCGTCGTCATGGGCACACATGGACGCTCCGAGGCATTCCAGTGGCTGTTCGGCAGCGTCGCCTCCAAGGTGCTCCAGAGCCTTGGCATTCCCGTGGTCATTCTGCGGCCCAAGGCGGCGGTAAAGCCGCTTCCGTCCTCCAAAAAGTAGCTGCGGAGCGCTCTTTGCGCTGACCACCCACTGCGGGGCGCCAGCCGTCGGCGCTTCCCCTTTGTCTATTTGCCGACACGCCCTGTTTGCGCCGTGGTATGGGCGCTTGCTTTGGCGGGCGCGTTGGGCTAGACTTCGTACCTGTGAAGCAGGGACGAAAGATCGGCATTCTGTACCACCCCCATCGCCCGCGGGCCAAGACGCTGGCGGAGGAGCTTGCCCGGCGCGTCGGTACCGCCGAAGGGGATGCATGGCTGTGTCCTGTGGGGGGAGAAGACATCCCGCGCAGGCACATCGAAGAAACGCGCATCCTGATCGCCGTGGGCGGCGACGGGACCATCCTCCGGGCAGCCCACATCACCCTGCCCTATGGGATACCCATCGTGGGTGTGAACCTGGGGAACCTGGGCTTCCTGGCGGAGCTGCGGCCTGAGGAGGCGATGGAGCGCCTGCCAGGCCTGCTGGCTGGCGGCGGACGCGTCGAGGAGCGGACGATGCTCCGCGTTGAGCTCTCGCCGTCGGTGGACTCAGCGGCGACACGCCGCGCGGCCTACGTGGACGGCGCGTTCCATGCGCTGAACGATGTGGTGGTCGGCCGCGGCGCCATCCTGCGGGTCATCTACGTGGACGCGGAGATTGACGGCGCGCCCTTTGTGACGTACAAAGGGGACGGCGTCATGGTGGCGACGGCCACGGGAAGCACGGGCTACGCCTGGGCCACGGGCGGCCCGCTGCTGTACCCGCTCTCACACTCGCTTATTCTCAAACCCATCTCGCCGCACCTCTCGATGGACACCCCCGTCGTTCTGCCCTCGGCGACGGTGGTCCGCCTGCGGGTGCGCTCGGAGCACCAGGCGGTGCTGAGCATTGACGGACAGGTGGATGTTCCCCTCAAGGGGGACGAGGTCATCCAGGTCTCCGCCAGCCCGTATGTGACGCGCTTCCTGCGGAGCAATCCACCGGGCCATTTCTACACGGCCCTGCAACGGTGGATAGGCTGGAAGGGCCAGAACAACGAGTAGCGCCCTATCCCAGGGGTTGCGTGGGCGTCTTGTTGTTGCCCCCGATTTCCAGCCATACGCGTCGCGACCTGCGCATCCACTCGCTCCCGACGGGACGCGAGCGGATGCGCCTTGCAGCAACTAGCTCGCTGTCGTCACGGGCTCCGGCTCCGCCGCGGGAAGAGGCCCCTTGTAGTCGCACTTGGTGCAGCGCGCCGCCTTCTGGCCGCTTGGCGCCAGCAGGCCACCGCACGTGGGGCATGGCTGCGTGAGCGGGCGACGGCTGAGGGTGAAGTCGCACTTTGGGTAGTTGGAGCAGCCGTAGAAGACGTTTGAGCCTCCGCGCTTCGTCTTCTTGGCCCGCTTGGCGCGCCGCTCCAGGATGTCCCCGCCGCACTTGGGGCATTTGGCGCCCGTCTTGGCCTGGATGGGCCGGGCGTTCTTGCACTCCGGATAGCCGGAGCAGGAGAGGAAGCGTCCGTAGCGTCCCGCCTTGATGACCATCGGGCGGCTGCACTTCTCGCAGACCTCATCGGTAGGCTCCGGCGCGGCCACCGGGGCGGTCCCTTGGATGGGCCGGGCGTTCTTGCACTCCGGATAGCCGGAGCAGGAGAGGAAGCGTCCGTAGCGTCCCACCTTGACCATCATGGGCCGTTCGCACTTCTCGCACTTCTGGCCCTGCGCCTCGTCGGGGATATCCACATGGGCCTTCTTCAGGTCCTGCTCGAAAGGCCCGTAGAAGTCGTGCAGTACCGATGCCCACTTCCGCTTGCCGCGGGCGACGTCGTCAAGCTCGTCCTCCATCTGGGCAGTAAAGCCAAGGTCCACGATCTCCGGGAAGTTGGTGGTGAGCAGGTCGCTGACCATCAGGCCCAACTCCTGGGGATGCAGACGGCCCTCCAGCTTCTTGACGTACTCCCGTCCCGTGAGCGTAACGATGATGGGGGCATACGTGCTGGGCCGCCCGATGCCGTTCTCTTCCAGGGCCTTGATAAGAGTGGCCTCCGTGAAGCGTGGCGGCGGTTCGGTGAAGTGCTGTTCCGGCGTGATGCCCTTGCAGTCCAGAGGATCGTGGGCTTTCAGCTCGGGCAGGGGCTGCTTACCCTCGTCATCCTTCGCGTCATCGTCGCGGCTCTCCGTGTAGAGGGTCAGGAAGCCGGGGAAGCGCACCTTGGAGCCGGACGCCCGGAGCATGTAGTGGGCGCCTGAGCGGCCCGCCGCGTCAATGTCCACGGACGTCTGGTCTACGAGGGCGTTGGCCATCTGGCTCGCCACCATGCGCTTCCAGATGAGGTCGTACAGGGCGAGTTGCTCCCGCGTCAGGAAGTGGCGCAGCTTGGCGGGCTCCCGAAAGGCGCTGGTGGGGCGGATGGCCTCGTGGGCCTCTTGCGCCAGCTTGGACTTGGCGGTGTAAACGCGCGCGTGGGGCGGCAGGTAGTCCTGGCCGAACTTCTCGCGAATGTAGTGGCGCGTCTCCTCCTTGGCCGATGCGGCCACGTGCACGGAGTCCGTGCGCATGTAGGTGATGAGTCCCACCGGCCCTTCGCCGCCCATGGGCAGGCCCTCGTAGAGCTGCTGGGCCAGGGCCATCGTCCTCTGCGCGGAGTATCCCAGCCTGCGGGACGCCTCCTGCTGCAGGGTGCTCGTGGTGTACGGCGCCGCCGGCCGCCGCTGGATTTCCTTCTTGTGCACCTGCTTGACGGCAAAGGCGGCGCCTTCCATGTCCGCCTTCAGGAGGTCCGCCGTGCGCTGGTCTGGTATCTGGATGCGCTTCTCTTCTCCGGCGCGACTGTGCAGTTGGGCGGCGAAGCTCTGCTTCGCGGCGACGCCGTCGCGCTTGGCGAACAGCGCCTCGATGGTCCAGTATTCGACGCGGACGAACTTCTGTATCTCGCGCTCACGGTCCACGACCATGCGCAGCGCAGCCGACTGGACGCGGCCCGCGGAGAGTCCCTTCTTGATCTTGTGCCAGAGCAACGGGCTGAGCTTGTACCCGACCAGTCTGTCCAGCACACGCCGGGCCTGCTGGGCGTCCACCAGCCTTTTGTCAATGGCGCGCGGATGGCGGAAGGCTTCCTTGACCGCCTCCTCCGTGATCTCGTGGAACACCACGCGCTGGAGCGTCATCTTGCCGAGGCCCGCGGCTTCGACGATGTGCCACGAGATGGCCTCGCCCTCTCTGTCCGGGTCGGTGGCGAGGTACACGGTCGAGGCTGCGGTCGCCTCTTTCTTCAGGTCCTTGACGACCTCGCGCTTCTCCTTGACGACCTCGTAGCGGGGCGCGAAGTCGTCCTTGACGTCAACGCCGAGGCCGAACTTGGGAAGGTCCCGCACGTGGCCCTTGGACGCCCTGACCACATATTTGGGGCCCAGAAAACGGGCCAAAGTAATCGCCTTGGCGGGTGACTCCACAATGACCAGGTCTTTTGGCATACCTCTATTCCCCAGTGAAAACGTTCTTCAAAATGTCAGCGACCGGAAACGTTGTATTCGGCCCGTGCCTCGCGGGCGCGCACGTAGTTCATTCCGCCGAGCTGCTTGACCAGCCCCTTGATCTCCATCATAGCCAGGACGCTGGATACCGAGGCCGTCGGGCGCCGTGCCTGGCGCACGATGTCGTCAATGTGCGCGGGGCCTGCCCCCAGGATGCGCAGCAACTCCGCCTCGTCGTCGTTGGCGGGCAGAAGCTCGCGCATCTCCATCTGGACGGGGCGTGTCGAGGCTTGCAGGTTCAACTCCTCCAGGATGTCCTCCACGCTGGTGACGAGCTTGGCCCCATCCTGGATGAGCCGGTGCGGCCCCTTGCTAGAAGGGGTCAGCACGCTGCCGGGCACCGCGAAGACCTCTCTGTTTTGCTCCATGGCCAGGCTGGTCGTGATGAGCGCGCCGCTGCCCTCCGGCGCCTCCACCACCAGCACGCCGAGGCTGACGCCGCTCATGATGCGGTTCCGCCGGGGGAAGAACTCTGGGCGCGGCCTCGTACCCAGAGGATAGTCGCTGATGAGGGCGCCCTGTCCGGCGATCTGCTGGGCCAGGCCAAGGTGCTCGGCGGGATAGACCATGTCTAGTCCGCAGGCTTGTACGGCGATCGTCCTTCCTCCTGCTTCCAGCGCCGCGCGGTGGGCCACGTGGTCAATGCCCCGCGCCAGGCCGCTGACCACGGTGATGCCGTTGCGGGCCAGGTCGCCGGCCAGTCGCTCGGCTACCTCCCGGCCATAGGCCGTAGCGCGCCGCGTGCCCACCACCGAGATAGCCCATTCGTCGGCGGAGGTCAACTCGCCGCGGACGTAGAGGACAGGCGGCGGGTCGTAGATTTCTTTCAGGCGCGCCGGGTACGCCGCGTCATGCCAGGTGAGCGCCTTCACGTCCGAGCGGGCGAGGCGCTCCATCTCCGCGTCCGGCGATATGCCTGGCCGCACCGCGACGATTGCCTCCACGGAGCGTTCGTCCATGCCGCAGGCTCGCAGCTCCGCGGCGCTGGCCCGCCAAGCGTCCGCCAGGGAGCGGAAGCCGCCCTCCATCAGGACATAGCGCGCCCGCCCGATTCCGGGGATGCGGCTGAATGCGATCCAGTAGGGGAGGTCAGTGTTCATGGCTATGAAGGAATCATTCTAACACACCGAAGAAGAGGGTAACACCGCGCGTGCTCGGGGACAAGGCGGGCCGGGCGGCGGGTCGTCTGGTATATCTGAAGCAAAGAGTGACACTAGTAAAAGGAAGGGGGTGGCGGAGACGGTGGGATTCGAACCCACGAGGGGCTTGCGCCCCTACGCGCTTTCCAGGCGCGCCTGTTAGGCCACTCCAGCACGTCTCCGAGTGGCGGAGAGGGTGGGATTTGAACCCACGGTGCCTTGCGGCACACCGCTTTTCGAGAGCGGCGCCTTAAACCACTCGGCCACCTCTCCAAACCGAATGGTAATTATATCACAGAGCTATTTACCTGTGGGAGCACATGCATGATGGTTGGACAGTCCTCACGATTTCGTGTCATGCGCGTGTCTTCATGCAGCATTTTCGAACGAAATTCAATGTTTTGTTGCTTGACATCGGAGCGGTGTCGTGGTATCTTGTGCATAACCCAGGTAATTGAATAGCGTAAACCCATCAGGCACCAGAAAACCAAAGGCTAAGTAGCAGCAAGGCGTAAGCCAGCGAAAGGTTCCCAGGATTTCACCGGATTGATGGGGTAAAGCTAAAGGTTACCTGGGTTTCCTTTTGCGCGCGCTTCCCTTCCCCTGGCCCAGCGGCGGCGCCACTTTCACTACACCCTTCGTCACAAACGACCGCACCTCGTCCGCCGAGTAGCCCAGCTCCGCGAGTATCGCCTCCGTCTGCTCTCCCAGCCTCGGCGCAAAGCTGCGAAAGCTCGCGGGCGTGTCCGAAAGCTTTACGGGGAAACCGACCTGGCGCACCTTGCCCATGCGGGGGTGCTGAAGCTCCTGGACCATCTTCCTGTGCTGGATCTGGGGATCGTCCGCCACCTCGTGGATTTCCAGCAGGGGTGATGCGCACGTGTCCGCCGTGCGGAGCAGCTCAAACCACTGGTCGCGCGTCCTGGTCTTGATGATCTCCCGGATCTCCGCGTACATCTTGCGCCGGAGCGTCATATCCGCCGGCCGCAGCGTGAGCGGCGCGAAGTCGGGCCGTCCGATGGCCCGGCAGAGGTTTTCCCAGAAGTGCTTCTCCGAGGGCATGAGGACAAGGTATTTGTGGTCATTTGTTTCAAGGATGATAAGGTTGTCCTGCGGACGTTGGAATGTCCTGCCGCTCCGGAGGTGGGAGGACAGGAACATGGTGATAAAGTGGACCGCGGTGTCCATCATGGAAACGTCCACGTACTGGCCGCGCCCCGTCTTGTGCCGCGCCTCCAACGCCGTCAGGACGCCGATGACCACGAAGAGGCCGCTCGCCATGTCAATGGTCGGTACGCCAACCCAGATGGGCGTGCCTTCTTTATCGTGCGGCAGGCTCAACATGCCGGCCAGGCCCTGGTAGTTGGGGTCGTGGCCGGGTATGTCCCGGTACGGCCCGTTCTGGCCGTAGCCGGAGAGAGAACAGTAGACCAGGCGAGGGTTGATCTTCGCAAGGGTGTCGTAGTCAATACCCAGGCGCTTCGTCACCCCCGGCCTATACCCCTCTATCAGGACGTCCGCGGTGCGGACAAGTCGGCAGAAGACGGCCTTGCCCTCATCATGCTTCAGGTTGAGGGCGATGCTTTTCTTGTTGCGACCCAGGGGATTGTACGCGGAGTGCTGGTCCTCGCGCTCCGGCGAGAGGCCGGGCGGCGTGAGGATGTCCCGTCCCACCCCGGCCCGATCTTCCATCTCCTCTACTTTGATGACGTCGGCGCCCAGGTCCGCGAGGAGCATGGAGCCAGACGGCCCGGGGAGAAGCCGGGACAGGTCAATGATGCGAATCCCTTCTAGCGCAAGCATCAGCTACCTCCTGGATAAGTGCATCGGAGCGGAGCGGGAGCGTTTCCGCCCGCGTACTCCGGCGGTGCGCCAAAGTCGAAGTGAGCGACGGGAGGGAAGGAAGCGGCTATGAGACCTATGTGGTGAGGCGCCATGCCCTGGTGGTGGATGGTGTTCGGCTGGCTCCTGACGCTCCTCTGCTGGGGCGGCGTCATCGCCCTCGTCGTCTGGGCGGTCCTGCGCGCCGCCCACCGCCGGGGACACGGGGCCGACGCCCCAGGACGTCCTGAAGACGAGGTGCGGCCAAGGCGAGATCACGAAAGAGGAATTCGACCAGCGCAAGGCCGACCTTCAGTAGTCTCCTATCCCTTTCCATTCACGTGCGGGATGAGCCGCTGGCCGATGAGGCGCAGCGTCTCCAGCGCCTCCTCCTGTTTGAGGTTGGGGCGCGCGATGCTCAGTATGATGTGGTTCACACCGAACTCCTCGATGAAGCGGTTTAGCTTCTCCGCGCACTCCTCCGGTGAGCCAATCAAGGCCCGGTCCATCTCCTCCTCGAATGACCGGTGGATGCGGACGGTGGTCTTCTCCTCCAGGCCCCACGGCCGGTAGAGGGCGAAGGTGTCTTTCATGTAGCCCTGGGCTATCTGGACCGCCGTCTGTCTGTCCTTTGCAATGCAGGAATAGCGGAGGAGGGGCACATCCTTGGGGACAGGATGCCCCGCCTTGTCCAGCGCCTCCCGGTAGACCGTCCAGAGTCGTTTCACGTCGTTGAAGTCCGCCTGGGGCGGGATATACCACGCAAGTCCCAGCTCGCCGGCGCGCCGCACGGCGGGCTCGCTCTGGGCCGCAATCCAGATGGGCGGGTGCGGCTTTTGCAGGGGCGTCATGCTGATGCGGCCCCTGGTCACCCTGAAGTGCTTGCCGTGGTAAGTGACCTCCTCGCCGGTCCAGAGTTGGCGCATGACCTCGAGGGACTCCACCAGGCGCCCTGTGCGGTCGGCCCGGCGTGCGCCCGCCGCCTCGAAGAGTTGCTCCCTGTAGCCCAGGCCCACGCCGAAGATGAAGCGGCCCTTGGACATGACGTCCAGGGTGGCGACCTGCTCCGCCATGTCCACTGGATTGTAGAGTGGCAACTGCACGATGCCCGAGATGAGGTTCATGGGGGCGGTGTCCGCAGCCAGCCGGGAGAGGACGAGCATGGGCTGGAACCACTTCACGGGATGCGCTAGCCAGTGGTGCGGCGCGGCCACGCTGTTGAAGCCGGCCTGCCGGCCCACGCGGGCCATCTCCGCCCAGTTGTCGATTTGCTGCTCCACAGGATAGAGGGGATTGGCTACCCCCACGCCAAAGCCGAACTGTACGTTTGGCATCCGACTTATTCCTTGGGTGCGAGAAGCAGCTCTGGCGTGATAGCTGTTCCCTCGGCTACGCGCAGGCCCGCCGCCGCGTGGACGATGGCCTTCGCCTGGGCCAGGGCCAGCCACTTCTTGGACAGGAGCTTCTGGGCAAGTGCGGCGGTCGCGGTCATGAGCTGGTCTTTGGGCACCACCTGGTGCACGAGGCCGATGGCTTGAAGCTGCCGGGCCGTGTAGTGGTTACAGGTCATAATCATTTCCTTTGCCAGGGACGGCCCGACGAGCTTTGTGAGACGTGACGCGGCAGGGGCTCCCAGCGGTACGCCCAGGTCCACCTCCGGGACCCAGAACTGCGCTTCCTCTGCGGCGATACGGAAGTCGCACGAGTTGGCGATGGTCCAGCCGCCGCCCACGGCGAAGCCATTGACGGCGGCGATGACGATTTGCTCCAAGCTCTCCAGCGTGTCGTAAATGCCGGCGGTGAAGCGGGCGTTGAATTTGCCCTGGGCCTTAAACCGCCTGAGGCGCTCCTCGGGATCGGTGACGCCCTTGAAGATGGAGAGGTCCGCGCCCGCGCAGAAGGCTGCGCCCGTCCCCGTCAGGATGACTACGTGGACGTCGGCGTTGTCCTTGAAACTTGTGAGAATGTCCAGCAGTTCACCGGAGGATTCCGCGTTCAAGGGGTTGCGCTTCTCGGGGCGGTTGAACGTGACTGTCGCCAGGTGCCCCTTTTTCTCAAAGAGGAAATGTTTGTAAGGCATGGTGCTCCTTTCTCCGTAACGAATGCGGCGCGTATTATAACAGAGGCCGGAGTGACCTACCAGCCTTGCTCTGTCCGCGGATACGGCAGCGCAGTGGATCTAGGGTAACGCCTCGAGGGAGTCCACGACCTTGGGCCTGTGCGTGAGCGTCTTATGCACGGGGCACCGCGTGGCGATGGAGAGGAGCCTGTCCCGCTGCTCCTGGCTCAACTGGCCTTTGACCTGGATCTCCCGCGTGATGAGGTCCACGCGGCCCGACTCGTCCGCCTCGCAGTCGCGGCAGTCCTGAGCGTGGATCCGCTGGTGGCTCAGAGTGACGCGCACCTCCTCCAGCGGCCAGCCCTTCCTGCGCGCGTACATCAGGAGCGTCGTGGCCGTGCATGACCCCAGAGCGGACAGGAGCAACTCGTAGGGGCCGGGGCCCATGTCGTCGCCCTCCGGCGCGGGCTCGTCGCTGACCCAGGCGTGCGGCGCCGCACGCACCAGGATTTGGTACTTAGCCAGGCTGGTGACAGATACCGTGGCCATGCCGTTCCTCCTGCAAGACTGGGGATACTCGCCGTTTTGATTATGGGAGAGATACCGACTCATGGCAAGAGTGTGGCCGGGGTGCGGCTTTGCACCGGTTGACGGAGGAGTGTGTCCCTGCCACAATAGGACGGATTTTGCCGGAAGGAGCGATCTTCGGTGGGCAAGTACGACAGCTATACGAAGGGCCTGTTCGCCATCCCCGAGTACGAGGGAGAGAGCAAGGTCATAACTCTTGGAGAGGCGATACGCCGGAATGTGAAGCCCGGGATGACCGTACACATGGCCCAGGATGCCCGGGCCGCCGTCTGCGAGATCATCCGCCAGTTTTACGGCACGAAGCCCGGCCTCACGTTCGTCGTCAGCATCATGGGGCAGCATGCCCTGAACGTGGTCCACGCCGGCCTGGTCAGGAAGCTCATCACGTCCAACGCTTCCGACCTGTTTCCCGCGCCCGGCCCCAGCGCCATCATCCAGCGCGTCTTCAAAGAGAAGACCGTTGAGATAGAGAGCTGGTCGCTGCTGAGCCTGCTTCAGCGGTTCATCGCGGGGGCGCTGGACGTCCCGTTCATGCCCACCAAGTCGCTGATTGGCAGCAGCATGGCGGAGCACAACAAGGATGCCTATTCCACGGTGGATGACCCGTTCGGGTCAGGCAGGCGCGTGGGCGTGGTCAAGGCGCTCCAGCCGGACGTCTCCATCGTCCACGGGTGGGCCGCCGACCCCTATGGCAACACCATCACCCTGCCCGTGGACGGCGACGGCGTCTGGGGCGCGAAAGCCTCCAAGAACCCCGTGATCGTGACTGTGGAGCGCATTGTCTCCACGGACTTCATCCGCGAGCACGCTCCTCTGGTGAAGATCCCCGGCCACATGGTGGGCGCGGTGTGCCATGTCCCCTTCGGGGCGCATCCCGGTGGCGTTCTGAACCGGCTGCTGCCCGCCGAGTTCCAGGCGTACACGCAGGACAGGGAGTTCACTATTGCCCACCGCAACGCGAGCCAGAAGCCGGAGACACTGGACGCATGGCTCAAGGAGTGGGTACTGGACGTCAAAGACCATGAGGGCTATCTGAAAAAGCTTGGCTCCGACAAGCTCCTGTGGCTGCGAGGGCGTGCCCAGGCCGACTCGTGGGAGGTGGAGCTGCGCTCCCTGGCCGACAACATCTCCACGTCTCCCGACTACAATGCCGCGGAGTTGATGGTAGTTGTGGCGGCGCGCCAGCTCGTTGAGCGGATGCCCCAGCGCGGCCACCGGGTTGTGCTGACGGGCATCGGCACGGGCGGTCTGGCCGCCTTCTTGGCGTACTACTGGCTGCGTGAGAAAAACTACACCATCGCGCTCACCATTGGTTCCGGGTATTTTGGCTACGCGCCACGGCCGGGCAGTCCCACCCAGTCTGATTTCGCCAACTCCTACACCGCGCAGATGCTGTCCGATGCGCTGGACGTGTACGGCGTGGTGGTGGCGGGGCCGAAGAACGCGAGCATCGGCATCCTGGGCGCGGGACAAATCGACAAGCACGGCAACATCAACTCCACGCGCCTCTCCGCCGATGTGTACTTGACGGGCGCCGGCGGCGGCAACGATGCCGCGAGCACGGCGCGGGAATGCATGGCGGTGGTGCCCCAGTCCAAGCGCCGGTTCATGGAGCAGGTGCCCTATATCAGCATGCCCGGACGCAGGGTGACAGTCCTGGTCTCCAACCGGGGTGTTTTCCAGAAGCTGGGCGACAGTCAGGAGCTTGTGTTGACCCACTGCCTGCCGGACCCGGCAACGCCATCGCTGGAGAAGCGCGTTGAGGCCATCAAGGCCAACTGCGGATGGGATCTGAAGGTGGCGCCTGAGGTGCAAGATGTGCCGCCGCCGACCCTGGACGAGTTGACGGCGGTGCGCCTGCTGGACCCGCGCAAGGAGTTCATCGGAACGCGGGAGTAGCGCCAGGGCCATTGGAAGAGCGATATGTGAAGGAGGTGTGCCGTGCCGGACATCAGAATTGACTCAACGCTGGACATGCACTACGAGGTGGACGATTTCACCGACCCCTGGACAGACCCTCCGATAGCGGTCATGCACCACGGCATCGCGAAGAGCAGCCGTTTCTGGTACGCATGGGTGCCCTATCTGGCGCGACACTTCCGCGTGTACCGCGTGGACGCCCGCGGATTTGGCCAGTCCAGCGTCCCTCCGCCAGATTTTCAATACTCCGTGGATAGCCTCGGCAAGGACTTGCTTGCCTTCATGGACAAGCTCAATCTGCGGAAGGTGCATCTGCTTGGCGAGACGTTTGGCGGAACGGTGACCCTGAAGTTCGCCCACGACCATCCGGAGAGGCTCCACAGCCTGGTGTTCTGCGCCGCGCCGCACACCTTCGCCGGCCTGAAGCAGCGTCTGCCTCAGGAGGTGCGTACGCTGCGCGAGCACGGGGTCGCCACGTGGGCGCGGGAGACGATGTACGGGCGGTTCGACCGCAGCCAGGTTCCCGCAGGACTCATTGACTGGTATCAGGAGCAGATGTCAAAGGCCAACCCCCGCAGCGTCATGGGAGTGGTGAGCCAGCTCGCGGACGTGGACCTGACGCCTCTCCTGCCGCGCGTGCCCATGCCCGTGCTCATCATCGGCGGGGAGAAGAGCATCATGACGCCCCCGGCGTGGCTTGAAGAGATGAGACGAGCTCTCCCCCACGCCGAGCTGATCATTATTCCGGGCGCGCAGCACCACGTCCAGGCGGCTTTCCCCGACAGGTGCGCGCAGGAAGCGGTCAAGTTTATGCTCAAGGCGGGATCGGCGTAGGAGCGCGAAGGAGGCGGTGTCTTGGCGATCCCAGGGCGGGTGCGGTAGGCGACTCTCACTCTGGCCAGGCGGGTTGGTCTGGAGATGGGATCGGGCCGCGTGTCCCCACGAGCTACGTTGGGACTGTCTTCAGCAGCCCGCCTCTCATGGCATTCATGACGGCTTCGGTTCTTGTCCTGGCCTTCACCTTGAGGAAAAGGCTCTGCACGTGGGCCTCCACGGTCTTCGGCGAGATGCCAATGGCTTTCGCGATCTCGCGGTTCCTCGCCGAGAGGAAGATGCCCTCCTCCCCTGCGGGCATCCGGAGCTTCTCGCGGCCCCACCGGGGATACTGCTCCCGCAGGGCCTGGATGCGCAGCACCACGGCCATCGGTGTGATGGGCTGGCGCACGCGTTTTGGCCGGCGGCCCCGAGGTTCCAAGCCTGTCAGACCGTGCGCGGCACAGGCACGCGCCCATCGGCTGATGGTATCCGGACTGAAGCCAAAGCGGCGGGCCGTGAGTTGTACCCTTCGTCCATGCTCTTGATACCACTGGAGGACGTACCATTGCTGGTGTCCGATATGTGTCCGACCCTAATCAGGGCCACGGTCGTGCCGGTGGCAAGCGCAGCATATTGAATGTGACGCGCACGGGAGGACGGGGTGGTGTCCAAAATATGCGGGCACAGTCGGCAGGGCGGCATACTTTTCGTCCGTGAGACGGGCGGCGGGGCCGCCCGTCTCAAACGGCCAATGTGGTATATAATTGGTCATCCCGTGGACACGCGGACAGAGGAGCTATGGATAATCAGGAACTCAATCGGCTTCTCCAGGCGGTGCTGGACTTGGGGGCGTCTGACATGCACATTGCGGCGGGAAGGCCGCCCGTCGTCCGCCGCATAGGTCATCTGGAGCCTCTTGAAGGCTATCCTGCGTTGTCGTCCGCGCAGACGCGGGACATGCTGGCCGCCATGATTGGCCCTGAGGACATGGCGGCCTTTGAGCGCGAACGCGACCTGGATTTTGCCTATGGCATGAAGGGGATGGCGCGCTTTCGGGTGAACGCCGCCTACCAGCGAGGCTCTATTGCCCTGTCGTTGCGTCCTGTCCCCGTCAGTCCGCCGACGTTTGAACAATTGCGCCTGCCGCACGCCTGCGCCACCCTGGCCACGCTGGCGCGCGGGCTGGTGCTGGTCACGGGCCCGACAGGCAGCGGCAAGTCCAGCACTCTGGCCGCCATGATTGACTACATCAACCGGACGGCCCATGTACGCATTGTGACGATTGAGGACCCCATAGAGTTCTTGCACTCTGATAACAAGGCGCACATTATCCAGCGGGAGGTCGGCGCGGACACGCGCTCCTTCGCCACCGCTCTGAAGCACGTCTTGCGGCAGGACCCGGACGTCATTCTGGTGGGAGAGCTGCGCGACCTGGAGACCATCGCGCTGGGCCTGACGGCGGCGGAGACGGGCCATCTGGTGCTGGCGACGTTGCACACCAACAGCGCCGTTCAGACCGTGGACCGTATTATTGATGCCTTTCCTTTCCCGCAGCAGAACCAGATACGCGCTCAACTGGCGCTGGTCCTGGAGGGCGTCGTCGCCCAGCAGCTCCTGCCCCACGCCGACGGCAAAGGGCGGGTCGTCGCCTGCGAAGTGCTGATAGCTACTCCGGCCATCCGCAATCTCATCCGGGAGGGGAAGACGCACCAGATGTCCACGTATCTTCAGACGGGGACTCGCGTAGGGATGCAGACTCTGGAGCAGGCGCTCAAGGAGTTGGTCCAGGCAGGGCAAATCAAGGCCGAGGATGTTCAGGCGATGCTCGCCCAGCAGGCATAACGGAAGGTGTGATGAATATCTTCTTTGACGTGGACAGCACGCTGATTGCCCGGGACGGGAGCTTGCGTCCGTTCGTGCCCCAGGTGTTTGAGCAGCTCGTAGGCGATGGACACAGAATCTACGTTTGGTCGGGGGTCGGACTGCGCTGGGAAGTGGTGGAGCGCCACCGCCTGCGGCCCTATGTCTCCGACGTGTTCGTCAAGCCTCTCTATGACCACCACAACAGCCTCCCCCTGCTGGGCGTATCCGTAAAACCCGACTTCTGTGTGGATGATCACCCGGAGGTCATCGGGGCGTTCGGGGGAGTCACCGTCTGGCCTTATGATGACCCGGACCCATTGGACCGCGAGATGGAGCGGGTCTACCAGATGGTGCAGGGCGTCAACAAAGCGCGGCGCAACGGCAGCTAGACGCGCGCCACGCGGGGTGGGATGCGGCAGCGTTCCGCTTGCAGAATCGCCTCAATGGTAGAGGCGGCGTGGTCAATACGCCCGTTGTCGTTCACGACCACGTAGTCGAACATGGGCAGGCGCGCCATCTCCTCCTGGGCCGTCTTGATGCGCCTCTCCATGTCCACCTCGCGCTCGGTCTTGCGCTGCCGCAGCCTGCGCTCCAGCTCCTCCAGGGTCGGCGACGCCAGGAAAATGAACACCGCCTGCGGGGCAAGGCTCTTGATGGTGGCCGCGCCCTGGACGTCAATCTTGATAAACACGTCCCGCCCCCGGCTCAATGCCTCGCGCACCTGGGAGCGGGGCACTCCGTACCAATGGCCATAGACATGGGCGCTTTCCAGGAACTCGCCGCGCTCTTTCATGGCCGTGAACGCCTCTTCCGTGTAAAAGAAGTAGTCCACGCCGTCGCGTTCGCTGGCGCGCTTAGGCCTGGTTGTGGCGGTGATGGTGAAGTGGTAGGGCCGGTCAAGTGCGCGGAGACGCACCAGCACCGCGTCTTTGCCCACGCCGGAAGGGCCGGAGAGGACGACGAGCAGGGGGCTCCGCGCGAGGTATTCCTTGGGTAGCAGGTCCACTACGCGCTCCCGCTCCGCCGCGCCTTACGAGGCCTCGGCGCCGGGGCCGTTCTGGAGACGGTTCGCGATGGTGGCGGGCGTGAGGGCTGCGAGGACGATGTGCCCGCTGTCCAGGACCACGGCGGCCCTGACCCTGCGTCCGCTGGTCATGTCCACAATGAGGCCGCGGCTCTTGCCGTCCTTGATCATGGTTTTGACCGGCGCCGAGCGCGGGGAGACGATGGCTAGTACGCGATTCGCCGCCAGGACGTTGCCAAAACCTATATGAACGAGGTCCGTCGGCATAGTCAACCCCGCGTCTGCCCTTCGATATGATGGCCGCGGCACCGGGCCTGCAGCCAGAACGACGTGTCCGCTATCCATGACCGCGGCTGTGTTCACCCTGCGCCCGTTGGTCATGTCAATAAGCGTGCCCTGTCTTCGGCCTTCCTCAATCAGCCCCCTGGCCTCCATGGACCGGGGCGATAGGACTGCCCGGACGCGCTCGACCCTTAGCATGTTCGCAAAGCCGACGGTTGTCAAGTCGTCTGCCGGGGGCGGGATACGCTGCTTCTGTGGAGACATACACCACCTACGGGAGACTGGCGAGTCGGCGCAAGTCTTGCCAAAAGCTGGTATAGGAGATGGATGCGGCCTCCGCGTCGTCTATGGTTGTCTCATCCTGCGCCACCAGGCCGGCCACCGCCAGGCTCATGGCCAGTCGGTGGTCGCCGTGGCTCTGGCAGGCGGCGCCACGCAAGCGCGCACCGCCGTGGATGACCATGCCGTCGGGAAGCTCCTCGACTTGGACGCCCATGCGGTCCAGCTCTTGGGCCATGCTGCGGATGCGGTCGGACTCCTTCACGCGTAACTCTTCCGCGTTGCGGATGGTGGTTGTGCCACGGGCGACGGCTGCCGCTATCGCCAGTATGGGTATCTCGTCAATGGCGCGCGGGACAAGGTCGCCCGTGATCTCCGTGGCCTGTAGCTGGCTGGACTCGGCGACGATGTCCGCGACAGGCTCGCCTCCGACTTCCCGCTGGTTCTCCTGCCGGATGCGGGCGCCCATGGCACGCAGGACGTCCAGCACCCCCGTTCGCGACGGGTTGACGACGACGTTGCGCACCCGTATTCGGGCGTCCGGATGAATGGCCGCGGCGACCAGCCAGAAAGCCGCGGCGCTGATGTCCCCCGGCACATCCACGTCCACCGCGTGAAGCTTTCCCGGCCGGATGGTGACGCGGGACCCATCTGTCCGCACGTCGGCGCCCATGGCGCGGAACATGCGCTCCGTGTGGTCGCGGGTGGACACAGGCTCTTCCACCTCTGTCTCACCCTCGGCGAACAGCCCCGCTATGAGGATGGCGCTCTTGACCTGGGCGCTGGCCACGGGCATCCGGTAGCGGATGCCTTTGAGGCTGCCCCCGCGGATGGCCAGCGGCGCCTGTGTATCGCCTCGGCGTCCCCATATCTGAGCGCCCATCTGCCGCAGGGGCTGGATGACCCGTCCCATGGGACGGCTGCGGAGCGAGCTATCGCCAGTGATGATGGACAGGAAGGGGCGGGATGCCAGCAGGCCGCTGAGCAGGCGGGTGGAGGTACCGCTGTTGCCTGCGTCCAGAATACTCTCCGCCTCACGCAAGGCGTCCGCGCCCCGGCCATGCACCACCAGGCGCAGGGAGCCGTCTTCCGCGGATGTGGACTCGATAGAAGCGCCCAACGCGCGCAGGCACGCCACGGTCGAGAGGCAGTCCGCGCCTGTGGAGAAGTGGGTGATGGTGGCTTGCCCGTGCGCAATGGCGTTGAACAGAGCGGCCCTGTGGGAGATGGACTTGTCGCCAGGCAGCGACAGGTCGCCTTCCAGACGTGCGCAGGGGCGGACCGTCTCACGCATGGGGTCTCGCTGCTACTTCTTCGGGGCTGGCGGCAGGTCGCCGAGCTTTTTCTGGCCCTTCCCGTCCGTATCGCCCATCAGCTCCCTGCTACGGCGGGCGAGCCGCTCGCCGACGAAGAGGCCCGCCATGCGCTCGCTGAGGCCGGGTATCTCCTCGAAAGCCTTGCTGGACGGCGAGGGCTCAAATGAGCCGTTCAGCCACCGCTGCCGCGCCTCGTGGACTCGGACGAACGTCGGGCCGAGCTGGTCATTCGCCTCCGTGAGCATCCGGCGGTACTCCTGGAGCTCGCGGATGAGTGCGTTTATCCAGGGGACAATGTTGTCCTTGTTGGTGAGGCAGATGTCCCGGTTCATCTCGGGGTCGCCGGAGGCCAGTCGCGTGACGTCGCGGTAACCCGAAGATGCAAGGCGGCCCATCTCGCGCCAGGAGGGGCTGCCCGTCGTGGCGGACGTCAGCGCGGACGACAGGACAAGAGGCAGGTGGCTCACCGCGGCGACAAAGCTGTCGTGCTCCTGGGCGTCTAGGAAGAACGGTTTTGCCCCCGCGATCTCCGCAAGGCTGACAATAGCTTTTACCGCTTCGGGAGGCGCCTTCTTGCCCGGAATCACACAGTAGGAGGCGCCTTGGAAGAGGCCCGCGTCCGCCGCGTCAATGCCGGACGTCTCTTTGCCCGCCATGGGATGCCCGCCCACGAAGCTGACCGTGGCCGGAAGGTACTGTTCCGCCCACGCCAGTACCTGGGTCTTGGTGCTGCCCGTGTCGGTGACCACACAGTTGGGCTGCAGGTGCGGAGCAATGGCCTCCATAACCTCGCGGATTGCCATCACCGGCGTCGCGATGATGACCATTCCGGACTTCTCGACCGCTCCAATGAGGTTCCAGGAGGACTTGTCAGCCGCGCCCCGTTTGACCGCCTTGGAGGCCGCGGACGGCTCCTTGTCGTGGGCGACAATCTCAATGTCCTTGAGCTTGGCCTTCTTCAGGGCCATGCCCAGCGAGCCTCCAATAAGTCCCGTCCCGATGATGGTGATTTTTTCCATATCCCTCTTCCTCGTCGGTGTCTACGGCAGCGGCCTGCCGGCAAAAAGCATGCCCAGGAACTGCGCCACAGTCCGCAGTCCGCCCCACAGGAAACTCTGCTGAGAGAAGCTGTCGAAGGCCAGCACCGCGATAAGGAGCATCGGCCCGTAGGTCTCGACGCGCGCCAGCGCGAAGGCGGGCCGCCGCGGAAGGATGCCCAGAAGCACCTTGAAGCCGTCCAGCGGTGGCAGGGGAATCAGGTTGAAGACGCCCAGAATGATGTTGTAGAAGACGATGTAGCCCAGGACGTCGCCGACCAGCCCCTGGTCCATCCCGAAGAGGAAACCGCTCAAGGAGATTGTCCCCAGCTTGAGCGGGATGCCGAAGATGCCCGCGGTGACGAAGTTCGCCAGGGGCCCGGCGAGGGCCACCAGTGCCATGGCCCTCATGTGGTCCATGCGGACGCCGATGGCAAAGGGGTTGACAGGCACGGGTTTGCCCCAGCCGAACCCAACCAGGAAGAGCAGGACAGTGCCCAGCGGGTCCAAGTGTCGGATGGGGTTCAGGGAAAGCCGGCCCAGCCGCTGGGCCGTGTCGTCGCCCAGCGCGTGGGCGGCCAGGGCGTGGCCGAACTCGTGTACGGTGATGGCGACGAGCAGCGACAGCCCGACGGTGACCAGGACGACGGGGAGCACCTCCAGGAACTGGAGCGGGTCTCGAAAGAGCAGCGTCAGCAGGGGAAGCAGCATACAGCCTGGTCCGTTTTCACTTTGCGTGTTGCAATAGCGCCAGCTGACGCATTATAGCATGAGCAAGCCTTGTAGCCACAATTGCGCAGGCGCTCTTGAACTCGTAGCGCTGATGCCGCTGGGAAGCGTGCTCGCCGGGGCGCTGGCGGACGCGTTCAGTGTAGGATGTGGGGCTATATGGGGGCTCTCGGCGTGGTCCGCGCTGCCTTCGTGACGCTGGTTGTGGTCGCTGCGCCGAAGCCAAAGAGACTGTAAGGCTTTGAGTCTTCCCATTGGTCGGAGGAGGCTACTCTTCCTCCTCCTCTTCCTCCCCATCCTCGTCTGGCGCGGTGCGGAGAGCGATTCTGGGCACGATGGCATTCGCCTTCATCTTTTTCTTTTTGGGGGGCGCAAGGCCCTCCGCGGCCTTACGCAGGTCGCTTATGGCTTCGGCGGACTTGACGTCCTTCACCCGAACGGCCAGCCCCTGGACACCCATGTCGCGCAGCACCTCCACCTCGGCGATGGACAGGGTGGCCGGCACCACAGCGATGACAGACTTGCTGGTAAGCCCCGCGGTGCGCTGGAAGACCATGACCCGCTGAATCGTAAGCGGGGGGTCCCCCAAGTCCAGCAGGACGGCGTCCACTTCCAGTTGCTCCGCGGTGGCCGCGAGGGTGTCCTCCATGAGGTTGTCCAGGACGAGCACCTTGCCCATCTCTTCGTCGCGGAGGATGGACATGGGCGCCTGCTGCGGCTCGAAGACCAGGAAGTCGCAGCCGGCTTCCTTGAGCGCCGGTATGTGCTCCGCGCTCAGGTCGTGGCAGAGGACCCCGCAGGACACGGACTCGGCTGCCTTGAATGTAGCCCCAAGGTCCTTAATGTTCGCAGCGGATACGGGGACAACTATGAAGTCGGCGCCCGCGCTGGCTGCGGCTGCGGCCGTCCTGGGGTTCTCCTTGTCCAGGAGGGCAATGGTGAGGAGGCTCGGCGTCTTGGGCTGGGCTGCGTGGAAGCCGAAGCCCATCGGCTGATTCACGCCGTGGGCGAGCTTCTCCAGTCGCTCCACCAGTTTGCTCACGTTACGTCCTCGCATATCGGCGATGCTGTGGAGCCAGCGGTGGGATTCGAACCCACGACCTGCGGTTTACGAAACCGCTGCTCTACCACTGAGCTACGCTGGCGTCAAAACTAACGGCCCAGCGCCACGGCTGGACCGTTTCCTACGCCATTTTACTACGGATGCCGTCTGAGCGCCAGACGTGCGGTAAATACAAAGAGGCTTGAATTGCCGAGCGTGATGATACCGGAGTGTTGCTCGTACCGGTGCGTTCGCCGTCGGCGCGGCGCCGGAAGGCTTTGGCCCGACCCGTGCAAAAACAGAGGAGGCGCAGGCTTTCCTTTCTGACGAGGAAGCCCGCGCCTGGGCTTGCCCGTGACCGCTCCGCACGGGCGGGAGCCGTTTACGACCCCAGCTAAACTATTTCAAGCATGGCCCGCGTGCCCTTCTTGATCGCGGCCACGCGGAGCAACGTCCGTATGGCCTGGGCCACGCGTCCTTGCTTGCCAATGACCTTGCCCTTGTCCTCCGGGTCCACCTCAAGTTTGAAGATGACCCGGTCGGCCTCCTGGACCTCCGTGACTTTGACGGCATCAGGCTTATCGGCGATAGACCTGGCGATGAATTCCACCAGTTCCTTCATAGCCCGTTCAGCCTTTCTCGAGGCCCGCCTTCTTGAAGAGCAGCGCCACCGTGTCCGAAGGCTGAGCTCCCATCTTAAGCCACCGCGCCGCCTTTTCCGCGTCCACCTTTACCGTCGGCGGGTCGGTACGAGGGTCGTACTGGCCGATTACCTCGACAAAAGCCCCGTTGCGTGGCGCCCTGGAGTCCGCGACCACAATTCGGTAGCTTGGCTTTTTCTTCGCCCCCACGCGCCGGAGCCGTATTCGTACCATTCTGACGCTTCCTCCATGGATATAACAAACGAATCTAGTCC
Organism: Dehalococcoidia bacterium; assembly: GCA_030648205.1. Lineage (NCBI taxonomy): Bacteria > Bacillati > Chloroflexota > Dehalococcoidia > Dehalococcoidia bacterium. Next base: position 23,548 of record JAUSIH010000078.1, read on the forward strand.
TCGACGACGAGGCGACAGCATTGTATCCTTGCTCTACCTGTCTTGTCAACTCTACGACAGATGCGCGCCTGGTTCAAAACCGGCTGCTCGCCACTCAGCGCCTGGCGAAGGGGGCATGCTATAATTGCCGGATATGACTAAAGTGACTGACGCAGCCGCTCGGAAGGCAGGCCAAGCTGTGTTCCTGTGCGACTTCTCTCCCCCGCGCGGCGTTGACCTGGCGTATGTGGAGTCGGTGCGCGACATGGACGCTGACTTCGTCTGTGTTGCGTATAACCCCGGCAAGTCCGTGCGCGTTACGCCCGCCGTGGCCGCGGCGGTCATCCGCGACCACACGCGTAAAGAGGTTGTGTTCAACCTCGCCTGCCGGGACATGAACAAGCTGGCTCTCCAGAGCTACCTGCTGGGCGCCCAGGCGCTGGGGTTGGAGAACGTGGTCGTGGTCAAGGGCGACGACTTCACCGAGAACGAGCTGACGATGGTCAGAGGCGTGGCTGACACCACGCCCACCGACCTCATCAGGGCCATCAAGCTGATGAACCAGGGCACAGACTTCAAAGGGCTGCGGCTCCGGACGCAGACCGACTTTTGCGTCGGCGCGGTGCTGGACCTGGGCAGAGGCGTCGAGCGCGAGGCGGCGCTGGCCCGGCGCAAGGTGGACGCCGGCGCCGATTTCTTTATTACGCAGTCGCTTTACGACCCCCGCCTGGCCCGTCAGTTCCTGGAGGCATATCATTCAACAGCGGGCTGTAAGCTCGCCGCTCCGGTTTTCTACGGCATCCAGATCCTGCGGAAGGACGGTCTCACCTTCGGCGATATCCCCTCGTCAATGCAACACGAGCTTGACCAGGGACGCGCGGGCGCGGACATTGCGCTGGAGCTTCTGTCCAGTTTCGCGGCGCACGGCCTCACGCATTTCTACCTTGTGCCACCTGTCCTCAAGGGCGGCGTCCGCGACTATCAGGCGGCCCACGAGGTGATGCACGCCTTCCGACAGGAGTGTCGGACAACGAAGCCTGCCCGCTAGTATGGTGTCTCCGAAGTCCGTTATAGATGTCATTGCGAGGCCCGACGAAGAAGGGCCGTGGCAATCTGGCGGCGGGGTCCACCCCTCTCCCAGATTGCTTCGTCGTCCTTCTGCGGAAGGACTCCTCGCAACGACAACTTTGTACAGGTATTTCAGGACAGGACGCTAGCGGCGCACTAGAAGCTATTCCGAAAACATTCGGTCGGTTGTTGCTCATGGTTCGACCCTTCGGCTCTGCTCAGGGCAGGCAGGCTCACCATGAGCAGCGATTTTCGAAATGAGTTCTACGCGCCAGGCGCAGGCCGTCGCAGGATGCGGGACAGGTTCGCCTCCGTCTGCCGCTCCACCTCGTCCAACGTCACGCCGCGCAGCTCGGCGACCTTCCGGGCCACCAGCCGCACGTCCTTCGGCTCCGTCCAGTTCTCGCGCTTTTTCTTGAAGGGTTGCGGATAGCTGTCCGTCTCCAGTACCATGCTCTCCGGCGGCAGCCACCTGACGATCTCCTGCAGGTGCGGCAGACGCAGGAGCGGCTTGGCGAGCGACAGGGCGATACCCATGTCCAGGCAGGCCCGCGCCGCGCGCTCGTCGCCCTGGAAGTAGTGCTGCACCGCGCGCACGTCCTCCACGTGCTCCCTCCGAAGGAGCGCCAGCGTTTCGTCGTAGCAATCCCGCGTGTGGACGATGAGCGGCAGCCGCAGTTCTCGCGCCAGGGCGATCTGCGCCCGGAACGCGTCCATCTGCATCCGCCAGTCCGGCGAGCCTTCCATGCGGTCAAGCCCGGTCTCGCTGACGCAGACCACGCGGCGACTGGAGAGCGCCAGCCGTCGCAGCGCCTCGATGTCGCTCTCGCTTACGGGCGCTTTCAGCTCGGTGGGATGGATGCCGACGCCCGCCCACAGCAGGTCGTGTGCTTCGGCCAGGCGCACCGCCTCCGCGGACGAGTCCACGGTCACGCCCGCTACAATGATGGACCCGACGCCAGCCTGTCGCGCGCGGTTCAGGATGCCGGGCAGCTCCGCGGGCGCGTACTGGTCAAGGTGAGTGTGGCAATCGGTCAGCATGGCGGCTCCATTATAATTGCACAGGTGTAACTGTGAAACGCACAATCTCTCCCAAGACCGTGGCCGTAGATGCCAACCTCCTCGCCCGCGTCCAGCGCGCCGTCCTCGACTGGTACGCGCGGGAGCAGCGCGACCTGCCGTGGCGTCGCACGGCGGACCCGTACGCCATCCTCGTCTCCGAGGTGATGCTCCAGCAGACGGGTGTTGATCGGGTATTGCCCAAATACAAGGAATTCCTGTCGCGCTTTCCCACCTTCGAGGCGCTGGCGTCGGCGGACGTCGCGGGGGTCATCCGCGCGTGGTCGCCTCTGGGCTACAACCGGCGCGCGGTGAACCTGCACCGCCTGGCGAATGAGGTCGTGGCGCGCGGCGGACGCCTGCCGGAGACGCTTGACGGGCTGCTTGCCTTGCCGGGGATAGGCCCGTACACCGCGCGGGCGGTGGCGTGCTTCGCTCTGCGGCAGGAGGTGACCGTCGTTGACACCAACATCCGGCGCGTGCTGGCCCGCCTGCTGCTGGGCGAGCTGCTGCCCGTGTCGCCGCCGCCGCGCGTCGCGGTCCTGGCGGAGCGCGCGCTGCCCGCTGGCCGCGCCTACGACTGGAACCAGGCGCTCATGGACCTTGGGGCGACGATCTGCACCACGGAGCGCCCCTCGTGTCGTGTCTGCCCCGCGCGCGAGGAGTGCCGCGCCCGCCCTGCGCTGGCCCGAACGGGGGGCGTGGCGCCGGAGCGAGCGGTCAGCGAGTCGCGCGCCGTGTACCGGGTGCAGCCGCCGTTCAAGCACTCGACGCGCTATTATCGGGGGCGCATCGTGGACGCGCTGCGGGCGCTGCCGCCAGACGGCTGGCTGGCGCTGGACGCCATGGGTGTGGCCGTCAAGCCTGGCTACACGCCCGCCGACGCTTCGTGGCTGCGGGCGCTGGTGGATGGCCTGGCGCGGGACGGCCTTGTGCTGGCGCGGGAGGGCAGTGGTGGAACACACATCGGATTGCCTTGAAAATAGGGTTACTTGCCTGTGTAGCACAAATCTCACCAATGAGCAGGAGAAGTAAAACATGGGTGCAGATAGGAGCGTGAAGGCGGAATTTGATTACGTACTCGGGAAAGCGCGCGCTTTGCTTCAATTGCGCGAGATTGCAGAAAAACGCAGACCAATAGAAAACGCGACAAACCTTTTGCCTCCTCTTCCTCCTCCGTTGAACGAATTCAAGGCTATGATAGATAAATGGGCCACAACTGTGGATGATGTTTTGTGTGAAATGGTCATAGTAATAGCAGTAACGGCTCTAGAGATTTATTTGGAGGGAGTCTACCAACAGAAAAAAGGAGATTGGAAAAAGGGGAAATTGGAAAACATAGGTCGGTTGAATCAGTGGAGCAAAGAACTGGGACTCAATCTATTTGGTGATGTCAAGGAAGGCAGCCTTCGAGAAGTTTTTGAAATACGACATGCAATAGTCCACAGGGGAGGAAGGCTGGATCAAAAGGCGGTGGAAGGGCTAAAGATGGGCAAGCTCGGCCAAGAGGTCAAGGAGTTTTTGACGGAGCAAAGAACACAGGAGATGCTTGCACAAATTTCGAGGCTTGTAGAATCGATTGAGAGGCAGATATAGACTCGCTTATGTGTGCCATCTGTCTTTGAACCACGCCTGCGCCCGTTCCTTCAGCGTGCGCCAGCTCGTGTCCACCTGCGCAAGCTCTACCGGCGATAGCTCGGCGTAGCACTTTCCGAACCTGGGGTAGTAGAACAAGCTGGCGACCCAGAAGCCGGGGATGCGCCGTCGCGCGGGATCGTAGCGCTCGGCCAGATAGCCTTCGTCGCCGTCCGCCCGCCAGGACGCCAGCGCGCGCCCGCGCTCGGCGACGGCGAGGGCCTCCGTCCAGTAGATACGACGTTCCTGGCCGTGACAGGGCTGCATCATGTCCAGAAGGCGCTGGATGCGCTCCTCGTCGGTGGCGTGCTCGCCCGCGTTGCGGCGCGTCTGGAGCGCGTTCCACCGCTCGCCCAGGACCGGGATGGCGGCGCCGCCGTCGCTCGCCATCGCCAGGCAGTCCGCCCGGCGCGACCAGCAGGCCGCCTTGATGCGTGCGTTCTCCTCGAAGGTGACGCCCGTCTCCTCTGGCTCCAGCGCGGGCGGTATGTCGCGCAGCGTGCGCAGCGACAGGCCGAGACCCGCCAGCGCCCACGCGAGCTTGGCGGCCTTGGCGGGATTCGTGGTGGCTAAGAGAACGTCCTGAGGTTGCTCCGAAGGCATGTCCGCATTGTGGCTGCTCCGACGCACTGCGTCAAGCAGAAGCCGCGCCGCTCATAGTCACTTAAGCTCGGCGAACCCTACAGCCCATCCGTTCTCGGGCTGGAAGCTCCGCAAAGCTTGTCCTGAGCGTGGTCTTCCTCACTCGTCCTTCGACAGGCTCTCCGAATGGTCCGAGCGAAGCATCGGACTCCGCAAGGCGGAGAGTCCTTCGGACAGGACGAGCGGACCGGGCGGAAGGACATGCGATAATAGAAGCAGATGACCGGAAAGGAGGAGCTATGAGCTTCCGGAGAGCCCTCTTCGGCCTGTTCTTCGTGGCGGTCGGCGCCCTCTGGCTCCTGGATACACTGGGGATCATTGCGCTGAGGGCAAGGGACCTGTGGAGCATCGCGGCGCCCCTCTTCTTGGTCCTCATTGGACTGTCGTTGCTGCTCCGATGGGGCGGACACGCGCGCAAGCAGTAGCGGGGAGTACGACATGTGGACGATTCTGTTCGGCCTGTACTTCCTCGCGCTGGGCGGCATCCTGGCGCTGCACAACCTGGGCGTCTTCTCGCTGCGGGAGAACAATGGTTGGGGTGTCGCATGGGCGCTGCTGCTTGTCGTGCTGGGCGTCGGCATCATGGCCCGCGGCGGGGCGCGGCGGATCTGGCGATGCGAGCACGGGCATGGCCGCGCGGCGGGGGACGTGCGCATAGGCGACTCTCCCTTTGACCTGAAGGAGGCGACGTACGAGATTGGCATGGGGCGTCTGACGGTGGACCTGACGCGCGCCACGGTCGCGTCCGGTGAGGCGACGGCGCGGGCGCACGCGGGCATGGGTTCTCTTCAGGTGCTTCTGCCCGAAGCGTTGGCGGTGGACATCAACGCCGCTGTAGGCATCGGCGATCTGCACGTCCTTGAGCAGACGGCGCAGGGATTTGGCCGCGAGCTGCACGTGACGTCGCCGGACTACGCCCAGGCGGAGCGGCGCGTGCGCCTCGACCTGGACGTGGGCATCGGCGAGATTGTGGTGCGCCGCGCGGGAGAGCCGCCCGCGGGCTAGTACACGACCTTCTCGTCAACCAGGCGCTGCGCCTCGTCGGTGGGCAACCCCAGCACGTCGCGCAACACGTAAGCGCTGTGCTGTCCAAGGAGCGGCGCGGGCTCGTAGTTGGGGGTCTTCATGCTGCTCATGCGCCACGGATGGCCCAGGACGGGGCGCTCGCCCACCTCCGGGTGGTTCACGGTCACGAAGAAGTCGCGCGCCCGGAGCTGCGGGTCCTGGATGACGTCCATCGCTGTCAGACAGGGGAATGCCGCCACACCCACCTTCTGGAGCCTCTCGGTGACATCCCGCGCGGTGTGTTCCCTTGTCCATGCCGTTATCGCTCTGTCCATCTCTGCCTCGTTGCAACGGCGGGCGTAGGCGTCGGCGAAGCGAGAGTCGGCGGCCCACTCGCGATGGCCGGTGGCGCGGCAGAACACGTGCCATTCCGCCTCGTCGCGCACCGCGATTGCGACCCAGGAGTCGTCGCCCCGGCAGCGATAGGTGTTGTGCGGGACCGCTATCTCCTCGAAATTGCCGCTGCGCTCAGGAACGCGTCCTGTCAAGCTACACTTGATCACCTGCTCCGGCGTGATGGCCAGCATCGCGTCGCTCATGGCCAGGTCAATGTATTGGCCCTGGCCTGTGCGCCGCCTGTGGTGCAGCGCGGCCAGAATGGCGTAGGCCATCGTGACCGCCGTGACAGGGTCGGCCCAGGTGCCGCTCAGAGGTCGGGGAGGCTGGCCCGCGTAGCCCGTGGCGTGGGTGACGCCGCTGAAGGCGTGCAGGGTCATGCCGTAAGCGACGTAATGCTTGGCGGGACCTGCTCTCCCCAGCCCCGAGCTGCTGAGATAAACGATGTCAGGGCGGCTGCGGCGCACGTCCTCCCATCCGAGGCCCAAGCGCTCCAGTACCCCCGCCGCGAAGTTCTCCACAACCACGTCGCTGACCATTACCAGGCGGCGGGCCATGTCCGCTCCGCGCGGCGTGCTCAGGTCCAACGTCATGCTCAACTTGGAGTAGTTGAGCAGATTGAAGTGGGGCGACCTATTGATGCCGTGGATGCCGTCCGGGTACGGCCCTATTTGTCTGAGCTGGTCCACGCGCTTCCGGCTCTCCACGCGGACCACTTCGGCGCCCATCGTGGCCAGAAAGCGAGTGGCGAGCGGCCCGGCGGCAAGCCAGCTGAAGTCCGCGACACGTATTTCTGCCAGGGGGAGGGTTGAGCGTTTCGCATTGTTTGGCACGGTCTTCCTCGCGTTGAGGTTCATACAACGCCACTCCGGTAGAGCCGGACGACATCGTCGCGGGAATAGCCCATTTCTCCCAGTATCTCCGCGGTATGTTCGCCGAGGCGCGGCGGTGGCCTGCGCCACGTCACAGGCGTGGCGGAGAGTTTGTACGCTGGGCCGGGGAGACGCACAGTCCCCGCTTGGGGATACGAGAACTCCACGAGGGAGCCGCGCTGCCGAAGGTGGTCTGAGGCGAGGATGTCCGCGGCGTTGTTGACGGGCATGGCGGGCACCCGCTGGGCCTGGGCGAGGCGGGTCACCTCCTCCTTCGTTCTGGCTTTCGTCCACTGCTCGACATATTCTCGCAGGGCAACCCAGTTTCTCGCCCTGCTCGTCCCCTTCCGGAAGCGCTGGTCCTTCGTCCACTCGGGCTCGCCCATGGCCTTCACGAACCCCTGCCACTGGTGGTCCGCCAGCATGGAAAGCTGAAGCAGGCCGTTGGAACATTCGATCAGGCCCATGGCGGCGCCGACCGCTCCCGCCGACTCAGTGAGACGCGAGGGCAGCGGCGCGCCGTAGAAGTAGTTCATGGGGAACGCGAAGAAGGTTGTCGCGACAGCCTCGCGAACGGATTGGTCCACATGCTGCCCCTTGCCGGTGAGCCACCGCTGGTACACCGCGGAGAGGGTGGCGGCGGCGGCGTTGACCCCACCCATGAAATCCGCCTGGTGTCCGCCCGCCTTCAGCGGGTTCTCTCGTTCGGGGTCGGTGATGCCCTCCGGCGTGTAGTAGCCCTTCCCGCTGGCCTGCCACGCCACAAGGTCGGAGCCGCGGTAGCTCCTGTACGGGCCGGTCCATCCGAAATACGTGATGGATGTGACGATGAGGCGCGGATTGAGCCTGCGGAGGCTGCTGAAGGTGAGACCCAGTCGCCGCGCCTCGGCGGACGTGTGGTCGGTGATGAGAATGTCCGCCGTGCGCAAGAGCTGGCCAAGGATGCTGGCTCCCGTTGGCGTTGCGATGTCCAGGGCAAGCCCGCGCTTGTTCGTGTTCAGGTAAAAGAACAGGCCGCTGCGGTCAGGGTGCGGCACGTCGTCGGGGAACGGCCCGTGGCGCCGGGAGACGTCGCCCGAACGCGGCGGCTCCACCTTGATGACGTCAGCTCCAAGGTCGGCCAGCAGCTTGGCGGCGTAGGGGCCGGCTATGAACTGTGCGAGTTCGATGACTCGCAAGTCTGAGAGGGCGTCAGGCATTGCATACTCCTGGGCTGCGCAAGTCCGCCGCTCACTTTAGCCTGATGTGGCGGGTGGACGCAAGAGACGGTTCTCTTGCGTAGAGGTTTCTTTCGCCTTCTTTCCAAGGTAATCCACCAGTGATTCGGAGCCGCAGAATTTACACTTTATCGCCTCTTCTCAGTATCTCGAAGGCTCTGCCAATACCCATGTTAGAAGAGCGCCTATAATCCCGGATGCAATAGGTACAAATAGCCCTAAAAACATGAAGGCGTTGTTTCTTCTTGTACGGCTTTGCATCTCACAATGTATCCGTGGCGAGGAGCAGCAAAGGGTTGGAAGGCACCTGCCAGCTAAATGAGCTTCCATGTTCGTTTATAGCTGGAAATAAGTCTTCGTGGCTGCGGAAGAAGGGATGCCCTGGACTCTCTAAACAAAGCTCGAATTAGAGCTTTCAGGCGTCGTAGTTCTTCATCGTCGCTGTACCGCTCAACGACGTGCCTCATGGAAGGAGTGATTAGGTAGGAGTTCAAGAGATGGTAGTGGCACTCGATTAGAGCACGCAACAATACGAAATTCAGCCTGATGTCATCTTTATCCGTTTCCCAACCTATGCTGATCTGCTGCGCATAAATCGTTGGATGAGAAAACTGACACATGAGTTTCCAAAACTCGTCGAACACCGTCTTGTCTGGCGCTGCGATCTTCTTAAGGACGCTATTCGTGAAATAGACGGTTTCCCCCTGCTCCCAGTGCGAGTACACGGATGGGTCACTGGCAAGGGCACAAAACTTGGCGACAATCAATGATTCGTATACGTGTCTTAGAAGACTGCGCGCAGGTCCATAAAAACCGCGCGTGGTGAGTAAAAGCGATGAGTAGAAGACAAAGAGGTTCTTATGAAAGGCTGAGAAAAGCATCTTTGATTGCGGAGATGGTTGCGCGATGTCTGGCTTGGAGAGTATCCCCAGGTAGTAGCAAGCAACTCGATATTCGGCTGAAAGGCTCACCCGAACGAACTGCAGATCGGTGGCGAGGTTGGCTTCAACTTGCTTTTGGCATTCATCCGCCTCGCGCTCGAATCGCTCAAGCAAAAGAGGATCATCCTTTGAGTACCACTTAGAGCCTTCCGCGCGATTAATCATAGAACCTTTGCTCCGTTCACCGGTTGACGCCTTCTAGCGCCAAGCTCAGCCGCCGGTGGCTAGAGCGCCTTGTTGAATTCCCGGCTTCTTGCAGGACGCCCTATGCGCCGCCAATATACACCCGCCGTCCGATTAGGGGCATTCTATGCTTATTCGGAAGCATGTTCAATCTCCTTGTAAGTGGACGCAAGCGATGAAAGCCCTGCGACGTCCACCATATTCTGGTATACTAAATGTTTGGCACCTGGATAGCACGGACACCGGAGTACCCGAACGGAGTTGATAGCTTGGCGCTGACAACGCGAACTGACATACGCAACGTGGCGATCATCGCACACGTTGATCACGGCAAGACCACCCTGGTGGACGGCCTGCTCAGGCAGTCCCACATCTTCCGCTCGAACGAGCAGGTGGGCGATCTCATCATGGACAGCAACGCCCTGGAGCGGGAGAAGGGCATCACCATCCTGGCCAAGAACACGGCCATCGTGTACAAGGGCATCAAAATCAACATTATAGACACGCCCGGCCACGCTGACTTCAGCGGCGAGGTGGAGCGCGTTGTAAACATGGCGGACGGCGCTCTGCTTCTGGTGGATTCGGCCGAGGGCGTCATGCCTCAGACCCGCTACGTGCTGAAGAAGGCCTTTGAGCGGAAGCTGAAGCTCATTGTCGTTATCAACAAGATGGATAGGCCGGACTGCCGCTACCAGGAGGTGCTGGCCCAGACCCAGGACCTCTTCCTGGAGCTGGCCACGGACATGGACCAGCTGGACTTCCCTGTCCTTTACGCCGTGGGGCGTGAGGGGCGCGCCAGCCTCGCGCCCGAGGACCCTGGCCGCGACCTGACGCCGCTCTTTGAAGCGATACTCTCCTTCGTTCCTCCGCCGCGCGTGGACCTGGAGGGGCCCGCCCAGATGCTGGCGACCACGCTGGACTACGACAGCCACAAGGGCCAGATAGCTATCGGTCGAGTCTTCCGCGGACGCCTGCGCGCGGACACGCCCGTGGCCCACATCAGGCGGGACGGGCGAATCATCCCGGCCAAGCTGACGTATATTTTCACCTTCCACGGGCTGAAGCGCACGGAGGTCCAGGAGGTGGCGGCGGGCGATATTGTGGCCGTGGGGGGCATACAGGACATCGCTATTGGCGACACCATCGCGGACGCGGCCCATCCTGAAGCGCTGCCCGTCATTGAGATCAGCCCTCCGACCATCAAGATGACCTTCAGCGTGAACGCGTCGTCCTTCGCCGGGCGCGAGGGACGCTTTTGCACATCTCGGCAGCTCAGGGACCGCCTCTTCCGCGAACTGCGGACCAACGTGAGTCTGCGTGTCCAGGAAACGGACAGCCCGGACCAGTTTCTTGTCGCTGGCCGCGGCGAGCTTCACCTTGCAGTGCTCATTGAGACCATGCGCCGCGAGGGGTACGAGTTCGAAGTGTCCCAGCCGGAGGTCATCACGCGCGTGGTGAACGGCGAGGTGCACGAACCCGTGGAGCAGGTGGTGGTGGAGGTCCCGGAAGCGCACGTGGGCACGGTCTCGGAGATGCTTGGCCCGCGCCGCGCCCGCATGACCGACATGAAACCTGATGGTAGGGGACATGTGCGCATGGAGTTCCTTGCGCCGTCCCGCGGAATCATAGGGTTCCGCAGCTCTTTCCTCACCGCCGTCAGGGGCGAGGGGACGGTGGCGGCGACGTTCGCCGACTACGAGCCGTGGTACGGGGAGATACCGCATCGCCGCGGTGGCGTGCTCGTGGCCGCCGAGGCGGGTGAAGCGGTAGGCTTCGGCATTGCCAACGCGCAGGAGCGAGGCAAGTTGTTCGTGGACCCGGGCACGGCGGTCTATGAGGGCATGGTGGTGGGCGAGCATGCCCGCGACACCGACCTCGTGGTCAACGTGTGCAAAGAGAAGAAGCAGACCAACATGCGCGCGTCCAGCGCTGATATCGCCGTGAAGCTCGTGCCGCCCGTTCGCCTGAGTCTGGAGCAGTATCTGGAGTTCATGGCGGGGGACGAACTGCTGGAGGTCACGCCCCAGAACATTCGTCTGCGCAAGAAGGCCCTGACGCTCAAGGAACGACTCCGGGCCAAGTCCGCAGCCAGGTCCGCTTCTTAGTACTTAAAGTGGCATGACATAACGTGCGGCCTCGTCACTGGAGAGCCGCACCCTGCGCCAGTCGGCAGATTGCAATCCGCCCCCGCTGGACGCTATAATATCTGCCAACCTTCGTGCGCACCCTGGCCCAAGGCATCTGCGGAGCGTGATTGGTGGGAATTGTGGCGTCTTTGCTGAGGCGTCACTGTAGTCCTTTTGGGGCCCATTCACTGGACCCCTGTATTCGCTCTGCGCGCCATGCCTCCGCGGCGGCCTTTCGTGTGATTGGACCTTGGCGTGATTGGCTTGGACTGGAAGGCGCATCTCTCGGCATTGGCCTGCTGTTGAGCGTTTCGGCCAAAGATCATCATCAACTGCTAACCAAACACTGGCCCGATCGTTAAATATTAAAGCGACTGGCGGGCATATCCAGAAAGGAACGGGAGCGTCATGGGGTTTCATCGTCCTCTTTCGCTGATTGTGCTGGCGGCGTTCGGCGTGGGCCTTCTGGCGTCCTGTGCCCCTGCGCAGGGAGAGCCGCCCGCCGCCGGGCCGCGCGCAGTCGCCGTAGGTACGGTGCGGGTCAGCACAGGGGGCATCGCTGTGTCCACCGCCTACGCGGGCAACGTTCAGTCCAAGGAACAGGTGAACGTGGTGCCCCTGTCAACGGGCCGGATAGATAAGATATACGTGGACATAGGGGCGGAGGTCAAGAAGGGAGATCTCGTCGCGGAGTTGAGCCACGACGTCCTGGACGCGCAACTTCAGCAGGCGCAAGCAGGGCTGCGGGCCGTGCAGGCGCGGCTGGCCACTCTGATGGCGGGGTCCAAGCCGGAGGATTTGGCGATTGCCGCGTCTCAACTGAGCTCTGCCAAGACGAGGCTGGACTCCATGTTGAGCGGCGCCCGTGCGGAGCAGGTCACCATCAGCGAATCGCAGCTTGACACGGTCAAAGTCCGGTTGAGCCAACTCCTTACCCCCACGTCCTCGGACGTGCAGTCTGCCCAGAGCGCTGTGGCCGCGGCCCAGGCGGCCCTCGACATCGTTAAGACTCGGCTGAATCAGCTAAAGATCCCGTCTGCCTCGGATATCGCCGCCAGCAAGGCCGCAGTCAGCGCGGCGGACGCGGCGCTTGTGTCCGCTCAGGTCAAGCTGGACACGCTCAAGAACCCCACGCCCACCGACATAAGCGCGGCATACTCCAGCCTCACCAGCGCTCAGGCAACTCTGGACGCGCGGCGGTCCACGCTGAATAGCCTGCCCCAGAGCCTGGGCCGCCAGCCGACGGGCACTGAGACGAGCAAGGCGCAGGGCGACGCGGCAGTGGCCCAGTCCTCGGTCGCCGCAGCCCAGGCAAAGGTGGACGCGCTTCAGAATCCTGTTCCAAATGACCTGAATTCCGCCACATCCAACATCGCCTCCGCGCAGGCCGCCCTGGACTCCGCCAGAGCGAAATATGACCAGTTGGTGAAGCCCAACGCCAACGACGTGGCCATTGCCGAGGCGAACGTGACTTCGGCGCAGGCGGCCCTGGACGCCGCTCAGGTGAAGCTGAACCTGTTGAGGAGCCCGAACCCGGCGGACGTGGCGGCCGCGCGGGCCGCAGTGGCGCAGGCGGAGCAGACCCTCGCCATCCTGAAGGCTCCCTCCAGCTTTGACGTGCAGCTTCAGAAGGACTTGGTGACCCAGGCGGGGCAGACCCTGGCGCTGCGTCAGAAGCCGTACACCGCCCAGGACGTGGAGGCGGCGCAGGCGGCCGTTGACCAGGCGCAGGCCCAGGTCAGCCAGTTGAAACAGCAGATCGAGGACACGCGGGTCCGCGCGCCCTTTGACGCTTTCCTTACGCAGCGGTTCCTATCGCCAGGCGCGCTGGCGTCCACTCAGACGCCCGTCGCTACTCTGGTCAGCAAGGACGCGCTGGTCGCCTTCCGAATTGAGGAGGCGCGCATCGGGTCGCTGCGGGAGGGCCAGCAGGTGACGCTGACCAGTCCGGCCCTGCCGGGCCAGACGGTGCAGGCGCGCATCACCCTGATATCGCCCGGCGGCGACGCCCAGCGGCATACCTTTGCCGTGCAGGTGGAGCCGTTGGCCCCCACGAAAGACCTCAAGTCCGGCATGTCCGCTCAGGTCAGCATAGCCACGCGCAGGGACAACGTGGTGTTGGTCCCCAAGGAGGCGCTGCTCCTGCGCAACGACCAGTCCGCTCTGTTTATCGTCCAGGATGGCAAGGCCCAACTCCGGATGGTGGAAGTGGGGCTTGTGGACGACAAGAACGCGGAGATTCGCAGCGGTCTGCGGGCCGGAGAAGACCTGGTCGTGTCCGGCCAGGGCCTGCTGAATGACGGGGACTCGGTAACCGTGCAGCAGCCTCGCGCACAGCCTTCGGGAGGGCGTTCCGGCTAGGAGCCGGCAAGGAGGGAACCAATGGGACTGACCCGCCTGGCCGTTAAGCGGCCCATCACTATCACCATGCTCATTCTGGCGCTGGTCCTGATGGGCGGCGTGGCCTATACCAAGCTGCAGGTGAGCCGTTTCCCAAGGGTCAATTTCCCGGTCGTGACCATCCGAATCGGCTATCCGGGCGCTTCCGCTCAGGACGTGGAGCAGCTCGTCACCAAGCCCATTGAGACTGCGATGAACGGCCTGTCGGGCGTGAGCGACATCTCCTCCACGTCCCGTGAGGGACAATCAAATGTGACGGTCCGACTAAGCGAGGACGCGGACGTCAACCAGGCGGCTCTGGATATTTCGCGGAAGGTCGCGTCCATCCAGAGCCGGCTTCCCGCCGATATCACGCCGCCTGACGTGATCAAGGCGGACTCTGGCAGCTTCCCGATCATGAACGTCGCTTTATCCGGCAGCCTGCCCCTTGATCAGCTCTATAACCTGGCCAATAATACCGTTGCGCCCCGAATCCAGTCTCTGCCTGGCGTGGCGCAAGTCACTCTGGTGGGCGGCCTTCGGCGAGAGGTCCAGGTCCAGGTGGACCCGGTCAAGGTGCAAGCCTATGGCCTCACTCTTCTGCAGGTGCAAGCCGCTATGGCGGCGGACAATCTGACCAGCCCAGGCGGCACGGTGCGGCAGGGGCTTACCCAATACTCGGTCCGCACCTCGGCCCTGTTCACCCACCTGGACCAGTTCAGCGATATTGTCGTGAGCAGCGGCCCCGCGGGTAACGTGCGACTGAAGGACGTTGCTCAGATCAAGGATACGTACGCAAATCAGACCAATATTCAGCGGTTCAATGGGAATCCCAGCATTGGCCTCTCCATCGTTCAACAGAGCGATGCGAACACCGTCCATGTGGTGGAAAGCGTGCGCGCCGAGATGGACCGTCTCCAACGCACTGTGCCGCGAGGAGTCGTCTTCAACGTGGCCAACGACTCCAGTCGCTACACCAAGTCGGCCATTGACGCGGTCCAGTTTGACCTTGGTATGGCCGTGCTGCTCTGCGGCCTTGTCCTCTTGGTCTCCCTGCATGCGTGGCGTAACACGCTCATTGTCCTTCTGGCTATACCCACGTCTCTGATATCCACCTTCCTTGTCATGTACTTTATGGGATTCAGTCTTAATACCATCTCCCTGCTCGCCCTGGCGATTCTCATCGGTATCCTGGTGGATGACTCCATCGTTGTCCTTGAGAATATCCACCGCCATCTGAAGCTGGGCGACGAGCCGGTCCTGGCGGCGCTGAAAGGGCGCAGTGAGATAGGCATGGCCGCCATCGCCATCACCCTCGTTGACGTGGTGGTGTTCCTGCCCATCGCCTTCATGTCAGGGTCACTGGGCCAGATCTTCCGTGAGTTCGGCTTGACCATTGTGGTGGCTACTCTGTTCTCCCTGTTCATTTCATTTACGTTGACGCCTATGCTGGCCGCCCGCTGGCTCAAGCCCGAGAAGGTGGATGAGGTCAATCGCCGCGTCCGGCGGGGTCTTTTAGCGCCGTTCCGTGGCTTTGGCGAGTGGTCGGATAACACCTTAGACGCCGTGCGCCAGTTGTACCGAAGGACGCTGGGGTGGGCTTTGAACCACCGGCCGCTTGTGCTCCTGGGCGCCGCGGTGGCTTTCGGCGTCGCCATTGCCTTCATCCCGCTGAACCTGCTGGGCAGCGAGTTCGCCCCTAACGAGGACGACAACCAGTTCAGTCTCCAGGTCCGTATGCCCTCCGGTTCCTCGCTGGAGGCAACAAGCCAGGCGATGGTGCGGCTTGAAGGGCGTCTGGCGGGTTTGCCGGAGGTGAGGGACGTCTTCAGTTCGGTGGGCGTCGGGGGAGGTGGCGGCGGCGGGCAGGCGGCCTTTGGCAACATGACTGTGCAGCTTGTGGACAAGCAGCAGCGCACCCGGACCACGTTGGCTGTTTTGGAGGATGTCAGAGGCATCGGTCGCACCATTCCGGGGATGACGCTGACCGGCAATGTCCAGAGCAGCTTTGGCGGTGGCTCTCCAATTTCCATGCGTATTCTGGGTGATGATTTGAACACCCTCGCCGGTATTGCGGACCAGGTGATGGTCATTGTGCGCAACACGCCTGGAACAACTGATGTGAGGCTGGAGCAGGACGCAGGGGTACCGGAGGTCCAGGCCGTCCTGGACAGGTCGCGCATGGCTGATCTGGGTCTGACATCGGCGCAGGTGGCCGGCGTTCTCCGCACGGCGGTGCAGGGCACCGTAGTCTCCCAGTTTGACCGTCCGGACGGGACTCAGTCCGATGTGCGGCTGAAACTGGCCGACGCCGACACCATGACGCCCACGCAGCTTGGGGCGCTGCCCGTATTTGTGCCAAGCACGGGGCAGACTGTGCGACTGGACCAGATTGCTACGCTGCGGCAGGCGACGGGGCCCAACCAAATTGACCGGGCCAGTCAGCAGCGGCGCATGAGCATCAGCGCCAACGTGGTGGGCCGCTCTCTGGGAGATGTGGCGCGGGATATCCAGGCCCAGACGAGCAAGCTGGCCGTTCCCACAGGCTACCGGGTAGTTCTCCTGGGCCAGGCAGACCGTTTGAACCAGGCCGTTGCGTCCCTTCTCGGAGCGTTGGGTATGTCAATTGTGCTCATCTACATGCTTCTCGCTGCGCTTTACGAGGACTGGCTGCACCCTCTGGCCATCATGTTCTCGCTGCCCCTTGCGCTGGTGGGCGCGTTCACCGGCCTGCTGGTCACGGGGAACACGCTCAACATGTTCTCCATGATTGGCTTGATTTTCTTGATGGGCCTGGTGGCCAAGAACGCCATTCTTCTCGTGGACTATACGAACACACTGCGGGGACGAGGGGTGGCCCAACATGAGGCTATTTTGGAGGCGGGGGCCACGCGCTTGCGTCCCATCTTCATGACATCGTTCACGCTGGTGTTCGCCATGATCCCGCTGGCTATGAAACTGGAAGCGGGCGCCGAGTCGCGGTCGCCGCTGGCGGTGGTCATCATCGGCGGCGTGCTGAGTTCCATGTTCCTCACGCTGGTCGTGGTGCCCGTAGTCTACGCTCTGCTGGAGGACCTGTCCGGCTTGGTGAAGAGCAAGTCGCGACAACGTGTCCAACGGGAAGAACGCGGGCGTCAGGCCGTGCGTCCCGCCCTTCTGGGCGAGGCCTCGCGTGCCCACGAGTCGCGTTCATCCGACTTCGTGTCCAAGCCATAGCCTGAGAACGCTATAACGGATCTGGCTACCCTTCAGGAGCGAGCGCATGCTGATTGAGAAACGTCTTCAAGAGATGGGCCTCTCCCTGCCCAAGCTGGGCCCTTCGGCGGGCAACTACGTACGGGCGTTGCGCGCGGGGAATTACGTCTATCTGTCCGGACACCTGCCGAACTACCCGGGTGGCAAAGTGTATAAAGGTAAGGTAGGGCGGGACATCCCCGTGGAGGAGGGCTATCAGGGGGCGCGTCAGGCGGCCCTCTGCATGCTCAGCAGCCTGAAGGACGAAATAGGCAACTTGGACAAAGTGGTCCGGGTGGTCAAAGTGACCGGTTTTGTCAGTTGCGCCGAAGACTTCCTGGACCAGTCCAAGGTGGTGAACGGCGCGTCCGACCTGTTCCTGGAGGTTTTCGGAGAACGCGGGCGCCACACGCGCTCCGCGGTGGGCGTTTTCCAGCTTCCCGCAGGCGCGCCCGTCGAGATGGAAGCCATCGTCGAGGTCGGGGACTAGCGCCTCGTCCGGCGTCCCGCCCGATTCCAGCCGGCGACCGGAGGCCCTCATTACGTTTCTGACAGAGGTGAGACTTGGACTCGATTACGTTCATCCGCCAGTCGTTGCAGCAGGGCCGCGAGCGTCTGCTCGCCAGCCTGCAAGGCCTGACGCCGGAGCAGGTCGAGTGGAGGCCGACGCCTGACGCCAACAGCATCGGCTGGCTGCTGGTGCACATTGGCTTGGCGGAAGACGCGCACATGCATAAGTACCTGGGGCGTGAGCCTGGTCTCTGGGTCCGCGACAGGTGGTATGAGCGCCTGGGCGTGCCGGAGGTGCAGCGCGCGGTGGAGTTGACGGACGCGCACCGACGGCATATTGAAGGGCTGGGGTTGGAGCCGCTGCTGCGCTTCCCCGAGGCGGTGCGCAGGGAGACCTGCGACTACCTCGCGACGCTGCAGCCGAATGACCTGAGCAGGGTTCCTGTGCCGCAGAGGCCTGACCTGCTGGTGGGCAGCCTCTTCCGCCACACCATCAACCACGAGGCGCAGCACGGCGGGCATATTGACTTCATCAGGGGGCTGCGTCAGGCGGGATGGGACATGGGCATGGGCGTGGGCATGGCGCAGCGCTAGCCCGCCGCGGGATTCGCCACAGAAAGGGGAGGGAACCTGTGGAGAAGTCTCTGTCTGGTCATCACCTGTCGTACAGCGACGTCCGCCATGACGTGGTGCTTCAGGTAGCAAAACTCATGGTGGCGGCAGCCATCACTGCCCCCAAGTCCGGGGGGCAACTGTTCATGAAGGGGTCGCCCCTCTTCGTCGAGACGGTCATCGTGGATGACCGGCAGACGCTTCACCTTCTGGCGGAATGGATGCGCTCGCGGGCCCGCGAGCGGCGCGAAGCTATCTGGGTCCGTGACGCCGACGTCGCGGAGAAAGTGGACTGCGTTCTGTTCATCGGCCTCAAGGACTGGTATCCGCCGGTGTACGATTGCGGGGCGTGCGGCTATTCCACGTGCGCCGAGTTCATGCGGGCGACGCAGGGTCTGCGCAACGAGAGCAAGCCGTTTGAGTTCGAAGGGCCGCAGTGCAACCTGCGCGATATTGATCTGGGCATAGCTGTAGGCTCGGCTGCGAAGACGGCCTCTCTGAACAACGTGGACTGCCGCTGCCAGACGCGCATCGCGGTGGCGGCCCGCAAGCTGGGCGTCATTCAAGCTGATGTCGCCGTGGCCCTCTCGTTGAGTCTGACGCACAAGAACGTGGGCTTTGACCGCGCCATGCCGCAGGTGGACT
>JAUSIH010000079.1 GCA_030648205.1 Dehalococcoidia bacterium
TCCGCTGGAACCGTATCTACGAGACCGTGCGGCCGCACCAAGCCTTGGGCTACAAGACCCCAGACCAGTTCTACCAGGACTGGCTCAAAACGCACTCCCCGGGAAAGGAGGTCTTGTCCGATATGTCCTGACCCAGTACAAGGCCTTGCGTAGCTGGCCGTGGTCTGGTAAGATGACCTTCGGCCTGTCATTTCGTGGGGCTGTAGCTCAGCTGGGAGAGCACCTGCATGGCATGCAGGGGGTCAGGGGTTCGATCCCCCTCAGCTCCACCACCACGTCAGAAGCAGAAAGCCCTCGCGCATCAGAACACGAGGGCTTTTCGTTTGCCCGCAGTAGCGCGGTATTACACCGCGGGGCGCGCCGCCTTCGCGAGGCTCGCCCGAAGCCGCGCGATGGCCGCGGACACGTCCTCCCGCTTGTTATAGACCGCGGAGCCCGCCACCAGCACCCGCGCTCCCGCCTCCACCACGCGCGCCGCCGTCTCCGCGTTGACGCCGCCGTCCACCTCTATCTCCGCCGACAGGCCGCGCTCGTCGAGCATCCGCCGCAGGCGCCGCACCTTGTCCACTGTGCTTTCGATGAACGCCTGAGCGGGAAAGCCCGGGTTCACGCTCATCACCAGCACCTGGTCCACGTCCGACATGACCTCTTCGATGGCCGCAAGCGGCGTGGCCGGGTTGAGCGCCAAGCTCGCCTTCGCGCCGAGCTTGTGGATCTGCTGCACCACGCGGTGCAGGTGGGCGACGGCCTCCACGTGGACGGAGATGATGTTCGCGCCCGCCTCCACGAACTCTGGGATGAGCCTCTCCGGCTCCACGATCATCAGGTGCACGTCCAGCGGAAGGGTCGTGTGGGGCCGGATGGCCCGCACCACCAGCGGCCCGACGGTCAGGTTGGGCACGAAGCGCCCGTCCATCACGTCCACGTGAATGTAGTCGGCGCCCGCGCGCGCGGCCTCCACGACCTGCTCGCCGAGGCGGGCGAAGTCCGCCGAGAGGATGGACGGGGCCAGCTTCACTCCACCAGCGCTAGACATCTTTTCCCTCCACCATTTTGCGCGCCTCCGCCAGCGCCCGCGCGACCCGCTCCGGCGACGTGCCGCCCTCGACGTTGCGCGCCCGCACGGAGCTCTCGACGCTGATGGCGAGCACGTCCTCCGCGAACTTTGGCGAGAAGCGACCGTACTCCTCCAGCGTCAGCTCCCGCAGCCCCTTGCGCGCGGCGACGGCGTGCTGCACCAGCTCGCCGACGATGCGGTGCGCCTCCCGGAACGGCACGCCCTTCCTGACCAGGTAGTCGGCGATGTCCGTGGCGAGCAGGTAGCCCTGCTCCGCCGTCGCGCGCATGCGTGCGGCGTTGACCCGCATCGTGCCGATCATGCCCGCGAACACGTCCAGCGTGGCCTGCAGGGTGTCCACCGTGTCGAACAGGCCCTCCTTGTCCTCCTGCAGGTCGCGGTTGTACGTCAGCGGCAGGCCCTTGAGCACGGCGAGCATAGCCATCAGATGGCCATACACCCGCCCGGTTTTGCCGCGCGCAAGCTCGGCCACGTCGGGGTTCTTTTTCTGCGGCATCAGGCTGGAGCCGGTGGCGTAGGCGTCGTCCAGCTCGATGAAGCCGAACTCCTCGCCCGACCACAGCACAAGCTCCTCCGCCAGCCGCGACAGGTGCGTCATGGCGAGGCTTGCCGCCGCCTCGTACTCGACGACGAAGTCGCGGTCGCTGACGGCGTCCATGCTGTTGCGGCTCACGCGGCTGAAGCCAAGCTCTCTTGCGAGCGCCCGCCGGTCAACGGCGTAGGGCGTGCCCGCGAGGGCGCCGCTGCCCAGGGGCAGGACGTCGGCACGAGCGCGGGCGTCGTGGAAGCGGGAAGCGTCCCGCTCCAGCATCTCCACGTACGCGAGCAGGTGGTGCGCCAGCAGGACGGGCTGCGCGCGCTGCATGTGCGTGTAGCCGGGGAGGATGGCGTCCCGGTGCGCCTCCGCCTGCTCCAGCAGCGCACACTGGAGGGCGCGGACGCGCTCGATGGTCTGGTCGCATGCCTCCTTCACGTACAGGCGCAGGTCCACGGCCACCTGGTCGTTGCGAGAGCGGCCCGTGTGCAGCTTGCGCCCGGCGTCGCCCGCCAGCTCGATGAGCCGCGCCTCAATGTTCATGTGCACGTCTTCGAGGTCGGCTTTCCACTGGAACTCGCCCTTCTCGACCTCGCTGCGGATGGAGGCGAGGCCCATGAGCACAAGCTCGGCCTCCTTGTCGGTGAGCGCGCCGGCTTGGTGAAGCGCGCGCGCCCACGCCACGCTCCCCGCGATGTCGTGTGGCGCGAGGCGGCGGTCATAGTGGACGGATGCGGTGTAGTCACGCACCGCCGGGGCCATCGGCTTGCTGAGCCGCGAGCGGGTGGGTTTCATTTTCGTTTTAGCAACTCCACGAACTCGTCTACTGTTATTCCCGCTTTGCGAATCTGTGAGCGCAGGAGACCCCGATCAAGCTCTCTGTGGTCCGGAATTGAGAGAGTCAATACCGAGCCAGCTTTTGTCATGACGATATGGCTGCTCTCCCGGCGCGCGATTCTCCATCCGGTTCTTTCAAACGCGCGAGCTGCTTTCCTTCCTGAGATGACAGGTAACTCAGCCACTAGACCGCTATCTCGACCTCGCGGATTTCGATAGTGGGAGGCAAGCCATGTTCCTTGCGTACTTTCAGGCAGACGCGGATCGCCGAGCGGATGTTGCGCAGCGCCGCGGCCTCGGTCTTGCCCTGTGACATGCAGCCAGGGATGGACGGGCACTCGGCGACAATCCAGCTATCCTCGCCTTTTTGCAGCGTGACGATGAGCTTCTGCCTGTGCTTCAGCAATTCGGGCATGGCTGTTATCCTTTGGTGGGCTTCTTCGGCACCAGGAAGTGGCGGCGGAACGTCAACACCTGCTCGCCGCGCTGGTTGGTCACGTTGGTGATGACGTGCACCACGCCCCTGTCGGTCTTGTTCGAGCTTTCCTTCTTGTCGAGCACCTTCGTCTCGGCGTAGATAGTGTCGCCGATCCAGACGGGCCCCACGTGGCGCACGTCCTGATAGTCCAGGTTCGCGATGGTCTTGCCGCTGGTCTCCTCCACGGTCATGCCCACCGCCAGGCTGATGACCAGCGTGCCGACGACGATGCGCTTGCCGTGCTGGCTCTGCTCCGCGAAGTGCGCGTCAATGTGCAGCGGCATGTGGTTCATGGTGAGCAGACAGAATTCCGTATTCATTTGCTCGGTGATGGTGATGCCGGGCCAGTGCTTGTAGATGTCCCCCTCGACGAACTGCTCGAAGTAGCGCCCGAAGGTCTCCCGTCGGTCATAGACGGTCATGCGCGCCTCCTTGCCAGGATGGAGAGAATTGTACAGAATAGATTATAGCGAATAGAGCAAGGGGGCGCGCGGGCACTGGCCTGACGCGCGTTCCTGACGGAGAGGGACGTAATGGAAGTCAAAGAGCTGGGCCACGTCGTCCTGTACGTGCGGGACATGGAGCGCTCAAGCCGGTTCTACAAGGACGTGCTGGGATGGCGCGAGGTGGGACGCATGGGACGCTGGGGCGTCGCGTTCTCCTCGGGCCGGACTCATCACGAATTACTGTTGATTGAGGTGGGTAAGGACGCCCAGCCCATCCCCACGGGACGGCGCGTGGGTATGTACCACTTCGGTCTGAAGGTGGGGGAGAGCGACGACGAGCTGCGCGAGGCGCTGGCCCGTCTGAAGGAAGCCGAGGTGCCGATCGTGGGCATGTCCGACCACACGGTGACGCACAGCGTCTACATTCTGGACCCGGACGGCAACGAGATCGAGCTGTACATTGACGTGCAGCCGCCCGTGTGGAAGGAGCGCCCGGAGGCCGTCATGGCGCCCATCAAACCGCTGCGCCTGTAGGCGAGGGGCGCCCTGGTGTGGTGTCTCTGACGTACGCTTGCTAAGTCATGCGTGAAAAGCTGCTCGCCGAGACGCCCTCGCCATTCAGAGTCTTTCCGGCGAAGGCCGGAAACCAGCGTCCCCTGCGGTTCCCTGGATACCGGCTTCCGCCGGTATGACGTGTTAAACAGGCAACGTATTTCTGAGACACCACACTACCCCACCTTCCGCACCGCGAGCGTCACCTTCTCCCCCTCCACATCGTGCTCCTCGCTGTACGCTCCGCCATGCGGAGCCGCGGACGTCGCGAGCTCCCGCGACAGCGTCTCCTGGCGGATGTAGTCGGCGTGCGTCCGCATGACGCGCTGCACGGCCTCGCCGCCCTGGTAGTGCGTCACGATCTGGTCGGCGATGTCGAACCCCGCCGACTTGCGCAAGGTCTGGATGCGGTGCACCAGCTCGCGGGCAAGTCCCTCGTCCGCAAGCTCCGGCGTGACGACGGTGGAGACGGCCACGAGATAGCCCCCCTCGGATGCAGTCGCGTAGCCCGGCCTGTCTGACGCCGTAATGAGCAGCTCGTCCGGCTTCAGCGTGTAGTCGCCGACCGCGACGTCGAAGCCTGCCCGCGCCTTCGCCGCCACGTCCGCGGCGGGGGCCTTCGCGAGCGCCGCCGCGACCTTGCCCATCTCCTTGCCGTAGCGCGGACCGAGCACGGGCAGGTTCGGCTTGACCTGGAACTCCTGGACGGCGGACTCGTCCTCCATGAGCTTGATTTCCTTGACGTTCAGCTCCTCCATCACCTGGGGAGCGAGGCGCTGCATCACCTCGCGCTCCTCCGGCGCGCGCACCCTCACCAGCGCCTGCGCGAGCGGCTGGCGCACCTTGAGCTTGGCCTTCTGCCGGGCGGCGCGTCCCAGGCTGACCACGCGCATGACCAGCCGCGTGGCGGCGTCCAGCTTGTCGTCAATGGCGCGCTCGTCCGCCGCCGGCCAGTCGGCCAGGTGCACGCTCTCCGGCGCCGCGCTGTCCACGGAGGCGACCAGGTTGCGGTACATCTCCTCAGCGACAAAGGGCGTGAACGGCGCGAGCAGCTTCGATAGGGTGGTCAGGCACTTGTAGAGCGTCCAGTGGGCCGCCAGCTTGTCCACGTCGCTCTCGCTTTTCCAGAAGCGACGGCGGCTGCGCCGGACGTACCAGTTGGACAGGTCGTCCACGAAGGCCTGGATGCGGCGGCCCGCGTCGGTGGGGTTGTACGCGTCCATGAACGTGGTCACATCCCGCGTCAGGCGGTGCAACTCGGAGAGCGCCCACCTGTCGAGGTCGGTCTGCGGGCCGGGGTCCTTCGCCCGGGACGGGTCGAAGCCGTCAATGGCGGCGTAGGTGGTGAAGAAGGCGTAGGTGTTCCAGAGCGGCAGCAAGAACTGGCGGACGCCTTCGCCCACCAGCTCCGCCGAGAAGCGGCGCGAGTTGCCCGGAGGCGTGGCGGTGTAGAGGTACCAGCGGATCGCGTCCGCGCCGTGGACGTTGATGACCGACCACGGGTCCACCACGTTCCCCTTGCTCTTGCTCATCTTCTCGCCCTTGCTGTCCAGGATGTGCCCCAGGCAGATGACGTTCCTGTAGCAGGGGCGGTCTTTCAGCAGCACCGACAGGGCGTGGAGGCTGTAGAACCAGCCGCGAGTCTGGTCCACCGCCTCGCAGATATAGTCGGCGGGGAACCACAGGCCCTCGTCAATGTAGTCTGGCTTCTCGAAGGGGTAGTGCCATTGGGCGAAGGGCATCATCCCGGAGTCGAACCAGCAGTCTATGACCTCCGGTACGCGCCGCATCGTCCCGCCGCACTTGGGGCAGGCGAAGGCGATGGCGTCCACGATGGGCCGGTGCATGTCCAGGTCGCCGCTCCTGAGCGTCGCCTCCGGCAGCACGGACGCGTCGAGCGTCTTCAGTCCGGGCCGAGCGCGCAGGTCGGCCACTCCGCCGACGCACTCCCGTTGGCGGCAGGCCTTGTCCTGGCACTCCCAAACGGGCAGGGGCGTGCCCCAGTACCGCTCGCGGGAGAGCGCCCAGTCCACGTTGTTGCGGAGCCACTCGCCGAAGCGCCCTTCCTTGATGTGCTCCGGGTACCAGTTGATCTCCTTGTTGGCGCTGACCAGGCGGTCTTTCATCGCCGTCGTGCGGATGTACCACGAGGTCTTGGCGTAGTAGAGCAGAGGCGCGGCGCAGCGCCAGCAGAAGGGATAGGTGTGGACGATGGTCTCGCGCCTGTAAAGCAGCCCGCGCTTCTTCAGGTCGTCCATGACCAGCGGGTCCGCGTCTTTCACGAAGCGTCCCGCGAAGGGGTACGTCCCGGTGAGCCGGCCCTGAGTGTCCACCTGCTGCACGAAGTAGAGGCCGTTTTCCTCCCCGGCGTGGTAGTCGTCCTCGCCGAAGGCGGGCGCGATGTGCACGATGCCCGTGCCGTCGTCCAGGGAGACGAAGTCCCCGACGATGACGGCGTAGCCGAATCCTTCCGCGGAAGGACGCTCCCGCACCGGGTGCAACGTGCGGTCCCGCGCGAAGCCGCGGACCTCCACCCCGTAGGCGAAGGGGTCGTACAGGGGCTTGTAGCGCAGTCCCACCAGGTCGGCGCCCTTCACGGTCGTGACCACGCGGTGCGGCCCCGTCAGCGCCTTGCCCAGCAGTGCCTGGGCCATAACGAGCCGCTCGGCGCCGCGCCCCGACTTCTTGTCGGCGGGCAACTCCACCAGCGCGTAGTCGGCGTCCGCCTTGATGGCGAGCGCGGTGTTACCCGGCAGCGTCCAAGGCGTTGTCGTCCAGGCCAGGAAATGGAGAGGCATGTCCGCGGACATGGCGAGCAGCGACTGGGCGGCGGGCGTGCCGCGCGGGTCGTCGCGGTCCACCTCGAACTTCACGTAGACGGAGGGGTCCTTCGTGTCGTCCTTGTAGCCCAGCGCCACCTCGTGGGAGCTGAGGGTTGTGACGCAGCGCGGGCAGTGGGGCGTGACGCGCATGCCCTGATAGACCAGGCCACGGTCCCAGAGCTGCTTGATGGCCCACCAGCCGCTCTCCACGTAGCCGCTGGTGAAGGTGATGTAGGCGCTGTCCAGGTCCACCCAGAAGGCGACCCGGTCAGTCAGGCGTTCCCACTCCTTGACATAACGAAAGACGCTGTCCTTGCACCGGGCGTTGAACGGTCCGATGCCGTACTGTTCGATCTCCGGCTTGGTGGAGATGCCAAGCTCTTTTTCTACCTCCAATTCCACCGGCAGGCCGTGAGTGTCCCATCCGGCCTTGCGCGGGGCGTAGTAGCCGCGCATGACCTTGTAACGGGGGATGATGTCCTTGAATACACGCGAGAGGACGTGATGGATGCCGGGCTTCCCATTGGCGGTAGGGGGGCCCTCATACAGGATGAAGCGCGGCCCGTTCTTGCGTCCCTCCACGCTGCGCTCGAATACGCGGCGCTCCTTCCAGAACTGGAGGACGGCCTCCTCCTGACGGGGGAAGTCCACCTTGCTGCTGACCTGCCTGAAGCCCATGCTCTCTCCTCGCTGTGTCCTGTGCTCGTGCCGTGGCTGTGGGGAACCCACCGTGTGTCTGGTAGTTTTTTCTGTGTATTGCTGTGACAGATACCTCATCCCCTAGTCTCTGCTCCCTTCGGCTGCGCTCAGGGCAGGCTCTCCCAGACCCTCCGGCGGGCCGCCCTGCGGCCCTGCACCCGCTAGCATCTTGCGTGCCGTGGCTGATAGACAAGATCAGCTTATTCAGGAGGATGCAGGGAACCCACGGTTCCCTGCCGGGGTGTCAGGGGTGTCCCCTGAAGCGTATGGTTTTCCTCCCCGCTCCACAGGAGCGGGGGATCGAGGGGGTGAGGCCCCACCTCCTTCCAAACAAAAACGCCCATCCCAATAAGGGACGGGCGATAGCCCGCGGTGCCACCCTTGTTCCCCGGCTATGCCGGGGCGACTCGTTCAGGCGCGTCCTTTCGTGAAAGGATATGCCCGCGTCCCGGCTAACGGGGGACGGCTTCGGCCCGGTCTACTTTCGCCGCCGGGGCGTCCGGTCGGCGAGTTCGGCGGGCAGCTCGGGAGGGATATCCAGGAGGGCGTCCGCGTCCGCTTGCACTCTCCGGACTCGCTGGGGCGGCCCGCTGTCCTCCGGCATGTCTCCGTCATAGCCTTTGCGACGATAACGGTAACATGCGCCATGCCAAGCGTCAAGTCGAGGACGCGGCGCGGCCCGGTGCCTGCGTCACCCGGACGCGGTTCCGCCCGGCCTGCTTGGCCTGGTACATGGCCGCGTCCGCTTGCGCGACCAGGTCCCACGCGCTTGTGGCGGTGTCCGGGTATACCGCCGCGCCGACGCTCACGGTGACGCCCGCCTCTGTCTCCTGCCCGTCGGAGGGCCTGATAGCGAATCTGGCCTGTTCGACGGCGGAGCGGAGCTTCTCCGCGACATTGCCCGCGTCGTCATAGGCGCAGCCCGGAAAGATGATTGTGAACTCCTCTCCGCCGTAGCGCGCCACCACGTCCACCTCTCGCACTGCCAGGCGCAGGACGGTCGCGACGTTCCGGAGCGCCACGTCGCCCGCGAGATGCCCGTACCTGTCGTTGAAGTCCTTGAATCGGTCAATATCCCCGAATAGCAGGGTCACCGGGTAATTAAGGCGGCGCGCGCGCTGGATTTCACGGTGAAGCGCCTCGTCGAAAAAGCGGCGATTGTACAGGCCGGTGAGGCCGTCCGTGGTGGCGAGCTGCTCCGTTTTCTCTTGCAGTTTCTGGATGGCGCTGGCCATCTGATCGAATCCGGCCGCAAGGATCGTGATTTCGTCGCGCGCACCAGGAGACACAGGCTCGTTTACACGTGTGTCAAGCTTGCCGCGGGCCATCTGCCGGACGGCGGCGGTGATCCGTTCAATCCGCTTGAGGCCGCGTCTGTATGGAAGGGAGTAGAACGCGATGCCGACAGCGATGAGTCCCATGCCCGTGATAAGGTACACCCGCCCGGCCAGCGTCTGGAGAGCGGCCTCGCGGGGAGCGGTTGACATGTACACGCCCACCGACGCCAGGATTTGTCCCCTGGCATTGAGCACCGGCGCCAGGACCTCGAGGGCAGGCTGCCCGTCAATGTGCGTGTCCCTGGCGGAAGACAGGCCCGTGAGAAGGGGGGCGGCGTCTTCCGCATCCCCTGCCTTTCCAACGCGGTCGGGTGTGGAGCTGACCCATACGCGCGTCTGTCCTGCTTCGGCGGTGTAGACGTTCACTCTCAGCAGCGCGGGGTTGATTTGGACAAGCTCCGTAACATCTCGCTGGGCATGGGACTGGTCCTCCAGTTGGTCTCCGTTCAGAACAACGGAGCCGACCAGCCGGGACATCGTCAGCGCCCGCTCCTCGTAAAGGGCTTGAATAGCGTCGTGCTCCACGTTGAGGACGATGGCAATCAGCACAACTGTCTGAATGAGGGTCAGCACGACGACCATGCCCATGACCTTCGTGAAAATGGGCAGAGCGTTGTCCAAGCGCAAATACCAGGGGATGTGCGCGCCCTTCGCAGCCCTTTTCTCCGAGGCCCCTCGGTTGTAGTCTTGTTTCACCATGCTCGCTCAGTCCATAACCGGGCTTGGAGCCGGACGCACAGTTAGTTCGGTCATGCGTCCCTCCCGGAGGATGACCAGGGGCATGTTCAGGTCAATGCTGTCCCGCGTCAGTATCTTGTGGATGGTGTCCACGCTGGCTACCGCCTTCCCCGCGAGGGCCACGATCACGTCCCCGGGGCGCAGTCCCGCCTGTTGGGCCGGGCTGTCCGCGGCAACGCCCATCACCAGGACGCCCGCCTCCTGGCGGACTCCCAGCGCGGCAGCTGCTTCCGGCTGGAGAGTCACACGCTGTCCCTGGATGCCCAGGAAGCCGCGCACAATGCGGCCCTCCTGGATGAGGGTCGCGGCTACCCACTTGGCCGTGTTGATGGGGATGGCGAAACAGATGCCTTGGGCGAAGGCGATGATGGCCGTCCCGACGCCTACGACGCGCCCGCGCGAGTCCACCAGAGGCCCGCCACTGCTCCCTGGGTTCAGAGCGGCGTCCGTCTGGATGATGTTCTCGATCAGCCGCCCGCCGTAGCTGCGCAGGGCGCGCCCCACTCCGCTGACGATGCCCGCGGTGACCGTGGCCTGGAATCCCAGCGGATTGCCCAGCGCAATGACAAGTTGCCCGACGCGCAGCGCGTCCGAGTCGCCGAGCTCCGCCGCGGGAAGCCCCTGGCCGGGGATGCGCAGGACAGCCAGGTCCGTGTCCGGGTCCTCGCCGATAATCTGGGCGGCATATGTCCGGCCATCGGAGCAGGTCACGTCCAGGCCGTTTGCGCCGTGGACCACGTGGCTGTTGGTGAGCACGAGGCCGTCCGGCGCAATGATGAAGCCGGAGCCTGTGCCTCCTTCGCCTCGTCTGCCACGTTGCCCGCGCGCGACGCTCACCTTTACCACCGCGGGCGCGACCTTGTCCACCGCCTGTGTCACGGCCTGGGAGTAGCTGTCCAGAATATCGCTATCGTGGTCCGCCACGTGTCCTGCTTTCCCGCGGGGCCGCGAATGTCTCGCTGGTCCACTGTCGCCCGGAACGCGCCGGGGACCCCCTGGCTCCCCTCCATGTCGTAGAGAGCGACGCGTCTTTACAGGAGCTTGGTCAGCCATGTCCGCGCGTGGTGCACGCGCTTCGCCAGGTCGCGCTGGAGCCTGAGGCTGATGTCGGCGTTCGAGCGGGCGAGGTCCAGGAAGACGTCCGGCGGGACAAGGAGGCACTCGCAGTCTTCCACCGCGAGGGCGTTCCCCACGAGCGACGTGTCCGTCAGATGGCTGACAAGCCCGATGCACTCGCCCGCCTCGAGGATATCCGTCATAGCCGAAAAAGAGGACTCCGTGCGCTGAGACGGTATCTGGACTCCAACGCGACCGCGGAGGAGGACATAGAACGTTTGGGGTACCTCGCCGGCCTTGAGAATAGATGCGCCCGCGGGGTAGCGGGCGACACGCGCGGTTTGAGTGAGGCCATTCCGTGCCTTGGCGTTAAGGCCGTGGAAGAGGTCCAGGGAGTCAACCGCCTGGTGGACTCTGGGGTCTATGTTTTTCGATGGAGTCATCGGCGGTCCTTGCTGGGCGGGGCTGCTACGACTCGACGTGGTTGAGGTGGTGCCGAGGGCGGGACTCGAACCCGCACGGACGGAGGTCCCGAGGATTTTAAGTCCTCCGCGTCTACCAGTTCCGCCACCTCGGCGTCGTACAGCCATTATACAGGAGACGCAGGAGACCGTTTCGCGGCCCTCCTGCGTCGAAATGCGCCGAGTCGTTTCTTTGATTATTGAGCGGGCAGTTACGCCTCAATGACCAGCTTGCCTTCCATTCCAGTCTCGCGGTGGCCGGGTACGGAGCAATAATACGCGTATTCACCAGCCCTGGTTACGCTAAACACAACGGACCGGCTCTGACCCTTGGACGAGACATGCCCGGCGTGGATTCCCAAAGACGGGATAACAAAGTCGTGCTCGATTCCATCACCGTTGGTTAGTGTTATCTTGACGACGTCCCCGACGGTCAACTTGAGGACGGGGTTCACGGCGCCGCTCGAGACCTCATCGTGGCCCTCGAATGTGAAACCGGCGCCGGAGAAGTGAGTGTCCAAGGCATAAGCCCTGGTCGGTTCTGAATTGGCAGCCGGAGAAGAACTCGATTCCACGTGGTCCTGCTGATGAGGTATCCCGTGGGAATCGGCCATCGGAGCGGACGGATGTGCGGTGGAAGCAGCGTACGGCGCGCAAGCCATGAGGAGTGTGGATATGCTCAATGCGATGATGCCCGAGCTTGTTCGCAGCGCCGCGTTGAAACCCATTGTATGACCTCCAGTGTGTTTGTCGTGTCGCGTAGTGTTGACATTGTATTCCCTGGCGCACGGGGGTCGCCATGACAAAAGTCACACACATTTCTTGCGTGCAGTCATGGGCAGGCGGTGTACCCCACGTATGGTCAACCTGTCCAATCAGAGGTGTCTACCAGTTCCGCCACCTCGGCGTCGCAAGGCCATTATACAGGAATGCAGGACACCCTCTGGGGAATGTCCTGCGTCCACGCATTGTGCCGTAGTTTGGAGGCGACGGGCAGATTCGAACTGCCGCATAGGGGTTTTGCAGACCCCCGCCTTAACCACTTGGCTACGTCGCCTCGCGCATGACCAGCGCGTCCACGCTGGCCGGCTGCCAGTAAGCTGGTGCCGAGGAGGAGATTTGAACTCCTACAGGCTTTCGCCCACCACCCCCTCAAGATGGCGTGTCTACCAATTCCACCACCTCGGCACGCGGAGTCACAGGCGCCTGGTGTCCCCGGGCGTTCGCGCCAGAACGGGGTATGCGATGGCAGGAGCGGGAGGACTTGAACCCCCGACCCGCGGTTTTGGAGACCGCTGCTCTACCATACTGAGCTACGCTCCTTCGGCCACGCTATGTGAGTATAGCAAAAAGCGGAAATGAGGGTCAAGGCAGACCAAATGGGGTTGGGATTGGCGGGCGGAGAGGGCCGCCCTAGTAAAACAGTGTGTAGTACGCCTTCTGCGCCAGGATGCTCAGGTAGAAGATGCGGTTGGTCAGGAACAGCAGCCCCACCACAATGAGCAGCCCGCCGCTCACCACGTTGATCGCCCGGTAGTGCCGCCGCACCCAGCCCATGGCGCCCAGCGCCCGGCCCAGGAACAGGCCGGTCAGCAGGAAGGGAATACCCATGCCCAGCGAGAACACCAGCAGGAGAAGCATCCCCTGGCCCACGGAGTCGGCCAGGCTGGCGTAGTACAGGATAGCCGCCAGCACCGGCCCGATGCACGGCGTCCACCCGAAGGCGAAGGCCATCCCCAGCAGCGCCGGGCCTGCTGCGCCCATCGCGCGGCTGCTCGCGTCCACGCGCAACTCACGGAACAGGAAGGGGACGCGCAGGACGCCCGTCATCGCCAGCCCCATCAGCACCATCAGCGCGCCCGCCGCCACGTTCATCTCGCGCCGATAGGCGTCCAGCAGCGCGCCGACGAAGGACGCCGACGCTCCCAGCAGCATGAACACCAGCGAGAAGCCCAGGACAAAGAGCAGAGAAGCGCGCAGGACTCGCAGAGTCTCCGCGCGGCCGGGCCGGGACATGCCGTCCATGGATACGCCGGAGATGTACGAGATGTAGCCGGGCATGAGCGGCGCGACGCACGGGGAGAAGAAGGAGAGGAGGCCGCCGCCGAACGCCAGGCCGATGCCTATCTGCGGGACAAACTCGTTCATCGTTGCAGCAGGTCGTTGATGCTGCCAGCCAGCAGCCGGGCGCCCACCGCACCGACCCATCGTCCGGCGACGCGTCCCTCCTTGTCCACGAAGAAGGTCACGGGTATGCCCGACACGCCGTAGTCAATGGTTATCTCGCCCGATACGTCAGGCCCGTTGGGGTAGGTGATGTCGAACTCCTTGATGTAGGCGCGGGCGGCGCTTTCCGTGTCCTGGATGTCCACGCCCACGAAGACGACGCCCTTGTCCTTATATTCCCGCCACGCGCGTTCCAGGAAGGGTGCCTCCTCGCGGCAGGGGACGCACCAGGAGGCCCAGAAGTTGATGACCACCACCTTGCCGCGCTGCTCCGACAGGCGGAACCGCGTGCCGTCGAAGGTCGTGATGGTGAAGTCGGGCGCGGGACGGCCCACGCGCTGGGCGCCGCTGCCCGCCGTGGATGGCGCGTTGTTGGCGACGGCCCAGCCGAGCAGCCCGCCCAGGGCCGCCAGGGCCAGGACCACCAGGCCAAGGATAAGCAGGCGCCTGCGGCGATCGGTCATATCCTTTATTGTACCGCTGTCCGCTATCGCCCCTTGAAGATAGGCTCGCGCTTCTCCACCCACGCGCGCGGGCCTTCCTGGGCGTCGTCCGTGGCGGTGGCCAGGTGTCGCGCTTCCTCCGTTGTTTGAAGCGCGGCGGGCAGGTCCAGGAACATGCACCGCCGGACGAGGCGCTTTGTCATGCGGATGGCCACGGTGGGGCCTTTGGCGAGCTGCATGGCGAAATCGTGGGTGACGGGCATCAACTCGTCGTTGGGCACCACGCGACTGACCAGGCCGATGCGATAGGCCTCCTGCGCGTCAATAACCTTGCCCGTCCACATGAGTTCGTAGGCGTTGGCCAGGCCGACCAGGCGTGGAAGGAACCACGCGCCTCCTCCTCCTGGGATGTTGCCCATGCGGATGTAAGCGCTCGCAAACCGCGCACGGTCCGACGCGAAGCGGATGTCCGCCGCGCAGATCAGGTCCAGCCCGCCTCCGGCAGCGGCGCCGTTCACCGCGGCGATATACGGCTTGTCCACCACCTGAACGGCCTGCATTATTCTGGAAGCCATAGCCGCGGGTTGCGACAGGGGCGGCTCTTTGCCCTCCCGCATGCCCTGGCGCTCCGCGACAATTCGACGGGGGTTGGCCCCGCCGCAGAACGCGCGGCCCGCACCCGTCACGACGATGGCGCGGACGTCTGGGTCCCACTGGGACATCTCCAGAGCCTTCGCCCACTCCTCGGCCATCTCCCGCGTCAGGGAATTCATGGCCTGGGGCCGGTTCAGCGTGATGGTGGCGACCTGGTCTTCGACGGTATAGATGATGTCCTTGAACTCCATGTCATACCTCCGTATGCTTCCCCAAGTATAAGCGAGGGGCCGGACTCCGTCCATGATGGACTTGCGCCGAGCGCCGTTGACACGCGCGAGGAAGCGGCCATACAATGCGGAGACTCGTGCCGGGGTCTTTGCTGGACAGGTTACCTGTAGGGCACAGATAGGAGGAATGTCATGCTACTCGATATGTTCCGGCTCAACGATCGTGTCGCCATCGTTACGGGCGGCGGGCGCGCCATCGGCAAGGCCATTGCGCTGGGCATGGCCGAAGCTGGTGCTCATGTGGCTGTGGTGGACATTGACGCCAAGTCCGCCGAGGCGACGGCGCAAGAGGTGCGCTCCCGCGGGAGGAAGGCGCTGGCCGTGGCGACGGATGTGACCCAGGCCGGCGCCGTTCGGGACATGGTCCGTCGCGTCCAGGCCGAGTTCGGCAAGGTGGACGTCCTGGTGAACAACGCGGGAGGACAGGTCCGGGAGCCGGGGGTGGCTGGCTGGCAGATCAGCGAGTCGGCGTGGGACAAGGAGATCGCACTGAACCTGAAGAGCGCCTTCCTGTGCTCCCAGGCGGTGATTCCCATCATGCAGCAACAGAAGCAAGGCTCCATCATCTTCATCTCCAGCGGCGGGGCCTTCATCGGAGGCATGACGGGGGTCTCCTACGGGGCGGCCAAGGCGGGACTGGTCCAGCTCGCCAAGTCGCTGGCGCTGCAATGCGGGCCTTCCAACATCCGCGTCAACGCCGTCGCGCCCGCGTCGCTGGACACGCCCGGCTTTCCCAAGCCGCCGCCCGTGGCCGAGCGTATCGTCAAGGGCATACCCCTGGGCCGGCTGGGCGACCCTGTCTTCATCGCGGCGGCGACCGTGTACCTGGCGTCGGACGCGGCGGGGTACGTCAGCGGCCAC
The DNA here is from genome assembly GCA_030648205.1 of Dehalococcoidia bacterium. Taxonomy (NCBI): domain Bacteria; kingdom Bacillati; phylum Chloroflexota; class Dehalococcoidia; species Dehalococcoidia bacterium. Next base: position 15,454 of record JAUSIH010000079.1, read on the forward strand.
ACGCTCGTGGTGGACGGCGGGATGACCGTGGTGTAGGGCCTGTCCTGAGCTTGCCGAAGGGTTCGCCTACTGCTTCAGGCGGGGGTCCAGGACGTCGCGCAGGGCGTCGCCCAGCAGGCTGAACGCGAAGACGGCCAGGGAGATGGCTAGGCCGGGGTAGATGGCCAGCCAGGGGGAGCTCTGCGCGAAGTTCAGCCCCTCGCCGGAGAGCATTCCGCCCCACGACGGAGTGGGCGGCGGCGTGCCCAGTCCCAGGAAGCTCAGCGACGCTTCGACCAGGACGGCCCAGCCGATGCCTGATGTGGCGATGATGATGTAGGGCGCTATGCACTGGGGGAGGATGTGGTGGAAGAGTATCCGCATGGTGCCCGCGCCTACCGCGCGAGCCGCGTCCACGAACTGGGCGTTTTTCACCGCCATCGCGCTCGACCGTACGACGCGCGCCGCCTGTGGCACAAGCACCACGGACAGGGCGAAGATGACGTTTGTCACCGAGGCGCCGAGCGCCGCGACGATGGTCAGCGCGAGGACGAGGAGCGGGAACGCCTGGATGGTGTCCATCAGCCTCTGGATGGCCAGGTCTACCTTGCCCCCCGCGTATCCGCTCACCAGGCCCAGGAGCGCCCCCGCGGTCGTGCCAATGGCCACGGATATGATGCCTACGAAGAGCGATATGCGCGCTCCCCAGATGATGCGGCTCAACTGGTCGCGCCCGAACTGATCCGATCCCAGGAGATACTTGAAGCTCGGAGGTTGCCGCAGGTCGCCGTAGTGGGTGTCATAGGGATCGTACGGCGCGATAAAGGGGGCGAAAATAGCCGTCGTGACAAGCACAATCGCCACCACGAGCCCCGCCACCCCCAGGGGCTTTCGGCGCAGCCGTCGCGCCAGATCAAGCAGCGCCCCGTACCGTGTGCGGGGGGCCGCCAGCGCTACGGGCGCCGTGCTCTCCATGCTGTGGTGGGCCATCAAGGGATGCAACCGTCCTCTCCTACGTGTAGCGAATGCGCGGGTCCAGCCATGCGTACAGGAGGTCCACACCCAGGTTTACCAGAACATACACCGCCGCGATGAGCAGGACGATGGTCTGGACTATGGGGTAGTCCCGTCGCAGAATCGCCTGGATCAGCTCCGTCCCCATGCCGGGGAGGACGAAGACGATCTCGACGAGCACCGCGCCGCCGATGAGAACGCCGAACTGTATGCCGGTCAGCGTGACGACGGGCAGGACGGCGTTCTTGAGGGCGTGGCGATACATGATGACGCGCTCCCGCAGGCCCTTGGACCAGGCCGTGCGGATGTAGTCCTGGCGCAATACCTCCAGCATCTGCGAGCGCGTCATCCGGCTTACCGCCGCCGACAGGTAGTACCCCATGGTCAAGCTCGGCCAGATGATCTGCTGAAGGTTGACCAGCGGGTCTTCAAAAAAGCCAGCGTAGCCCAGAGGCGGCAGCCAGCCGAAAGTCCCCACCAGCACCATGATGACCAGCGTTCCGGTCCAGAACACGGGCATGGCGAGCCCGCCGATGCTCACCACCCGGAAGACGTAGTCCACCCACGTGTCCTGCCGCATGGCGGACAGCACGCCGATGGGCAGGGCGATGAGCAGCGACACCACAATGGACAGAATGACCAGCTCCAGCGTGACGGGGAAGGTGTCCCGGATATGGGCTATGACGGGACGCCCGCTCTGCAGGGACTTGCCCGGGTCCAGCCGGACGAAGTCCCACATCCACGAAAGGTATTGCTGGTAGATGGGTTTATTCAGGCCAAGCTGTTCGCGGAAGGCGGTCAGTTTCTCCTGAGATACGCCCGCCGAGCCCTCCCCGCCCAGGATTGCTAACGCGATGTCCCCGGGGATGACGCGCATGATGATGAAGATGGTGAGAGAGACGCCTATAAGAACTGGGACCGCCAGCAACAGGCGTCGTATGATATACCGCTGCATGCCATCTTGGCCTTACTATTCCGCCCACCAGCGCGGCCTCACCCTGGACATACCGGGCGGGGAGGCCGCGCCGTAACGAGGGCTTATTTCGCCAGCCAGACGTCCGTGTACTGTAGGTTGTTGGTCAGGCCGATAGGCGGGTCGTAGTTGCGGACGTCCTTCCAGACGCCCATCTGGCCCACCAGGTGCAGGATGTGAGCGATGGG